>JAAFHO010000737.1 GCA_013297575.1 Chitinophagales bacterium | reverse complement strand
CCTTTGTCTAGCATAAGAGATAGATTTTACTTAATTGATGTTTCGAACCACAAATTTAGTAAATTTCTGTCTCTTATCTTTTATAACTTAATGGTTATCAATGAACTGATGCCCGAGTTGACGTTAATTACTTAATCGGCATCGCCAATTTCATTTTATCGTAAATAGCCGTATTTTCGTAGATACCTGTAAAGATTTCGGCCATGGGGCCAAAGGCAAATACAGGAACCATAGTAGCGGTATGGTAATGAGAGGCAAATGCGGGTTTAAAAGATCGCTTGGATTCTGCCTGCGTCAAAGCCAGTCCGCCACATTCATGGTCGCCGGTAACGATCACCAAAGTTTCACCATTGGATTCAGCAAATGCGAGTGCTTCGCGAATGGCTTTATCAAAATCGGCCATTTCGGCGCGTAGCCAATGGCGGTCATTGGAGTGGCCAGCCCAATCAATTTGGCTGCCTTCTACCATTAGAAAAAAACCTTTTTCGCTTCGTTTGGGGAGATATTGGCATACTTCTCGCACTGCACGTGGCAAATAAGCACGCCCTGCAGAAGCCGTTTCTGGTTCGCGGTCGTGTGTAAGGAGCATAAACGGTGCCGAACCGTCCATTGGCATTTTTTTGAAATTAGTACCGTCGCGCACCACATAACCCCGTTGGCGCAGGCTGTCTTTAAGGTCAATATGATCGTAACGTTCTTTGGAAAAAAAATAACCACCACCACCAACAAAGCAATCCAGCGCGGTATGTAAGTAGCCAAAAGCGATATTTTCGGTAAAAGCGCGGGAATCTTCGTGGGCAACAAAAGCAGCGGGTGTGGCATGTGTGGCACTACAAGTGACGATAATTCCGGTACTTTTCCCCATAGCGTCCCAATCTTCCAAAATGGTGCGGCACTCTTTCTTTTTAGAAGTCATCCCAATGGCACCATTGAACGTTTTGATACCGCAGGAAAAGGCAGTTGCACCGGCAGCAGAGTCGGTAACGAGGTCGTCGTGGGCATGTGATTTGTGGTAGCCCACGTATGGAAATTGCGCAAATACACTTTTTTCAAGGCCGCCTTCCCAGTACATTCCGGCCGAAACTTGTGGCAAAGCCATACCATCACCGATGAGTAAGATAATATTTTTAGGAGATTTAGCGAACTTAACTTCCTGTTTATCAACCAATTGCTGTTTGTTGCCGGCGCATGCCGAAATTAAAACAAGGATAGCAGGCAGCAAAACTGCTCTGTAATTCGTTAGAAACGTTGAAGGATTTGACATCGCTGTTTGTATGTACTGAATTTTTTGAAAATTCTTTTTTTGAGGATTTGACCAAAATTATACCTATCAAATGGCGCATTAAGACTCTAATAAAAGTCCATCTTGCATGGTCATTTTGCGGTCGGACAAATCTGCAAGTTCTTGATTATGCGTAACGATGACAAATGTTTGCTGTTGTTCGTCGCAAAGGCGGCGGATCAATTGGTGAAAATCTTTAGCAGCGTTACTGTCCAGATTTCCGGTAGGTTCATCGGCAAAAATGATGTCGGGTTTGTTGATTAAAGCACGCGCAACTGCCACACGTTGTTGTTCACCGCCTGAAAGTTCGGTCGGTTTGTGCTGCAAACGCTCTGATAATCCGAGGTAATCCAATAGTTCTTTGGCGCGCCGTTCCGTATCTGCTGTATTGTTTTTGCTGATATATCCTGGGATGCACACATTTTCCAAAGCGGTGAACTCTGGTAAAAGATGGTGAAACTGGAACACAAAGCCAATATGTTTGTTACGAAAAGCGGCCATTTGGCGACTGTTCATTTCGCGGACATTTTTACCAACGATTTGTAACTCGCCGCGGTCGGCATCGTCCAAGGTACCAATGATGTGCAACAACGTGCTTTTGCCGGAGCCCGAACGGCCCACAATGCTAACGATTTCTCCTCGGCCAATTTCAAGGTCAACACCTTTGATGATGTCTAATTGGCCATACGATTTATAAATACCACCTGCTTTTAAAACCATAGGACAAAGGTACGTCTTTTCGTATCGAAATAAGTAATAATGAGGATACTACAACTTTGTAAAAAATTTCCTTATCCGCTGAAAGACGGTGAAAGTATCGCCACCACGTATTTGGCCAAAGCCTTGCACGAACTCGGTGCGGAGGTAACGCTATTGTCGATGAACACGAGCAAGCACCCCACCGATATTGCCGCTTTGCCCACTAGTTTTAACCATTATAATGCCATTCATGCCGTAGATGTGAATAACCACCTTCGACCGATGGATGCGCTACGCAATCTGCTGTTTTCCAAGGAGTCGTACCATGTAAACCGCTTTGTCAACGATGATTTTGCGGCGCAACTCACTCATTTATTGCGTACCGAGGACTTTGAAATAGTGCACATGGAAACTTTGTTTTTATCGCCCTATATTCCTTTGATCCGTCAGTATTCCAAAGCAAAAATTGTTATGCGTTCGCATAATATTGAGCATCGGATATGGGAACGGGTAGCAGTAAACAGCAGTTTTTTAAAAAGTTGGTATTTGAACCAAATTACGCCTAGGTTACGACATTTTGAGATCAATCACTTGAATGATTATGATTTGTTTGCGGCCATTACGGCTGGCGATTTGCAAGAATTTAAAGATTTAGGCTTGACAATTCCTTCCACTACTGCGCCGATCGGGCTGGATTGCAGCGATTATATACCTGATTATCAAGCATATCAGCAACCACTGAGTATTTCTTTTATTGGCTCACTCGATTGGATGCCCAATGTAGAGGGTTTAAAATGGTTTTTGGATACCATTTGGACACCGTTGCTGTTGCCTGCTTTGCCCAATCTGACCTTTCATATTGCCGGGCGAAATACGCCAGATTGGATGTTAAAGATGAATATACCTGGCGTGACCGTACACGGTGAGGTATCATCGGCACGTCATTTCCTGAATGCCTATCCTGTTACAGTAGCGCCCCTGCTTTCGGGCGGAGGCATGCGCGCAAAGATTTTGGAAGGAATGGCATTAGGGCG
>JAAFHO010000736.1 GCA_013297575.1 Chitinophagales bacterium | reverse complement strand
TTCTGTGGCTAAGATATGAAAAGGCGCTAGTCGGTAATCCTCCAAACCCGAAACTGGCCAACAATAACGGCGGTATGCAGCGGTAAAATCTTCGGCCAATTGCTGCTTTTCAGCATAAATGACTTCCATTGCACTAAGGTCAATATTGGGGTTTTGGTTCGATTGTAGCACAGAACGCACTTCCCGCGCCGCAAAACGCGCTGCTGATCCTACGGCAGCATATTGTTGTTGCAATAGCGTGAGTGCTTTAGCCGACCAAGGTAACAATTCGCAATCGAGGCAAACCCAGTTGGTTTGGAACGTATCCCAAAATCCCATTTTGTCCAATGCTGCTTTCAACTGCTGTAAAAAGCGTTGCTCTAAGTCTTTTTCGTTAAAAAAACTACGCCCGGTACGGGTATAAACCACGCCAATTCCTTCGTCTTTAATACCAAAACGCTGCAAAACAGCGTCCTCATCTTTGGCCACAATAACTACCGCACGCGAACCCATGTGCTTCTCTTCACAAATGACTTGCTGTACACCCTGCTCCCGAAAATAAGCAAATGCCTCCGCTGGATGCTCCAAATAGCCTTCCAAATGACTGGTTTCGCTCGGCGACATTGTAGGAGGCAGGTAAATCAACCACTTTGGATTGATCGCAAAACGGCTCATTACTTCCATGGCCGCTATCGTATTTTCCTCGCGAATGACAATAGGAGTGCCATCGGATAATTCGACGCGCATTTTGGTCAAAAAATCCGATATATCGGGAACATCATCAAAAGCCGCTTGCTGATTGATATTGGGTGCGGGTATATGCAGTGGTCGCTTTGGAACGGAGTGCTCTTTCAAGGCCGGTACACTCACCAATTGCCGTTCGGGATACCGCAACGCCGTTAAAGCACCGCCAAATACGCATCCTGTATCTATATCAATGGTGTTATTGTACCATTGCGCAGTGGGTACAGGCGTGTGTCCATATACAACAGCGGCGCGGCCACGGTATTCGGCTGCCCAATTGTAGCGCACTGGCAAACCAAATTCGTCGATCTCTCCTGTCGATTCTCCATAATAACAAAATTCACGAACGGCACCACTACCCCGCCCTTGCATTTCCTCGCGCAGGCCTGCGTGCGCAACCACCAGTTTGCCATCGTCGAGAACGTAATGGCTCACTAAATCATCCAAAAACTGTTTTACTTGTTCATGAAATTCGGCGGGATAAGCCTCCATTTGAGCCTTGGTAAGTTCGAGGCCGTGGGTCAATTGTACATTACGACCTTGGAGCATCTTCAAAAATTTCATATCGTGGTTACCCGGTACGCAGAGTGCTTGATCATCGGCACACATCTGCATTACGAGGCGGACAACTTCTGGCGATTTTGGTCCACGATCCACCAAATCGCCTAGGAAAACGGCTTTTCGGCCTTCTGGAGCGGTTATTTTGGGAAAATCGGTAGCGTTATCTATCGTGTAGCCCAGTTTTTCCAACAGCATCAATAATTCATCAAAGCAGCCGTGTACGTCGCCTATGATATCGAAAGGGCCGTGGTCGAATTTTCGGTTGTTCCACAAGCGTTCCCGCTCGATACTTTCCACGGCATTTACTTCTGCTTCGCTTTGGAAATTGACGATTTGCCGAAAACCTTCTTCTTTAATCCAACGGGTACTGCGGCGCAGCGCGGAAATTTGGTTCACAATGACATTGTTCCCAAATTGACGGTCTTGGCGCAGTTGGTGGCGTGCAATACACACCGATTCGTGTATTCGGAATATAATGGCGATCGGTAATACGTGGTATTCTCGCGCCAGGTTGGTGAGTTTGAGTCGGTCTTCGTGGTGGACATTGGTGGCATCTACTACGGTGAGCAGGCCATTTTTGAGTCTTTTACGGACAATAAAAAAGAGGAGATCAAAGGCATCGTTGGTGGCGTTTTGGTCGCTTTCATTGTCGGAAACCACAGCGCGCAAAGCATCAGAGGATACGATCTCTGATGCTTTGAAATGCCGTTGTGCAAAAGTACTTTTCCCTGAGCCGCTTGGCCCAACGAGTACAACGAGTGATAATTCTGGTATTTGCATGATGGTTTTGGTTTCTCAAATTGATAGTGTACTCAACGTTGTGTACTTATAGAAAGTTTCCCTTTTTACCGCTACCAATCAATTATTCTTCTTAGCCTTCTGCATTGGATTACCTGCTTGGTTTCCACTGCCCCTTCTGTTTGGCCGACTCGATTTAAACAATTCAAAACGATTGATCTTTACCTCACCTTTGGGCCAAGATTGGTTGTTTTCGTCAATATCGGCTGTTTCTTTGTAAGGATCAACGACAATGGAAGCCACCGCTTTGTTTTTCAAAAACGATTTGACAAATTTATTTTCGTTTTTACGCCAAATATAGG
Source organism: Chitinophagales bacterium (assembly GCA_013297575.1). Lineage (GTDB taxonomy): Bacteria > Bacteroidota > Bacteroidia > Chitinophagales > Saprospiraceae > M3007. Next base: position 647 of record JAAFHO010000736.1, on the reverse strand, counting down.
CATTGATATACTCCATTTCGCTCGTTCCATCAGCGTAGTTCCACTGTAAGATAACAGGTGTTACCAAGCCGCCTTTATTGGAAAAAGTCAGTTCGTAATAGTATTTACCTTCAAATTTTTTCGCTTCATCCGCCGAAATCACCTCTTTGGCCTTTGCTGGTGGACGCACAGGTTCTGCTCCTGCGGGTGTACTTGAAGGTTGCTTTTTTTCAGGTTTGTAATAGTAGTAAAAATCGCGGAGCGACGTATCCTGATCTACCAAAAAGCGCAAATTGCTTTCTTTATTCCGCCTAGAACTGATGCTTACAAATGTCGCGTCTTCGTCATCGCCTCCCCAGTTAAAACTAGGTGCATCCGCTGCTGCTTGCTCGCCTCCGGGGCCATAAGTAAATACGCGAACGGTATCCAGCGCAATGTCAACGGGCTGAATATCATAGAACCAGCCGCGCCAAAACCAATCGAGATCGACACCTGATGCGTCTTCCATAGTACGGAAAAAATCTGCAGGCTCAGGGGTGCTTGAATGCCCAGCGACGGGCGTATTCTTTGAACGAATAATCGAATAATTCGCGTCCCATTACGGTTTCGCGCAGGATATTGAGCGCCGTAGCGGGTTTAGCATACGCATTGCTACCAAACTGGTTGAT
>JAAFHO010000734.1 GCA_013297575.1 Chitinophagales bacterium | reverse complement strand
TCCTAACTGGGGTGGATATATTTTAGTACCCGATTATTTTGAATTTTGGCAAGGGCGCGAAAGCCGTTTGCACGACCGAATGATGTACCAATTGGAAGATAACAGTTGGCATTTGGCGCGTTTGGCGCCGTAAAAAAAACAAGAGCCGTCCCGAATATTGGTAAATTTACTAGGATTCTGAATGGCTCTTGTTTATTTTTCAATACTAAGCTTAGATTCCACCAATTTACGAAGGAAAGCATTTTCCTCTTTTAAAGATTGGATATGTTCCTGTAAGGTTTTTACTTCTGTATCATTAGTTGAAATATAATTATGACCAGTATTGACGTGAGTCCCCTGTTGTGATTCAGTATGTATGACAGCACCGTTTTGAGGTTGGTATAATACCTCCGGCGTAATATTTAAGGCTTTTGCATAATTTTGAATTTGCACCCAACTTACCTCGTGGTGGTTGGATTCGTTAGGCTAAAAGTACCCTGCGATAAGCCAATAGCCATACCTAGTGCTTCTTGTGACCAACCCTTGATTTCGCGTTCTCGACGGAGATTATGCCCTATATACACAGTGTTAATGGTTTTATTAATATTATTAATGAAGAATTTGCTCGAAACTATTGTGCAAAACTAAAATAAATTATACATTTGTACAAACATTTTTAAAAACATCTGTTCTTATGCAATTTAACTATCCTTTTGTAAGATTTTTCTTGGTATTTTTTGGCTTGTTAGCTGTGATAACGATAAAGAATGCACCGATCCGCTCAATGTAGATTGCCCGAATTATGATCCGTGTCTGACCTACCCCGCTTCATTTGCTGAATTTAAAATTATTGATTCTTTTACTTTTTCGTCTCCATTTCAGGATATGGATCAGGGTTTTGAGTTTGATACAATTTCAACATATAATGATATTTGGTTTCGGGCATTACACCAATGTGATTCTTACGAATGGCAAATAGGGACAGACTCAAAGGTATTTACCAAAAAAGAATTTTCACTATATTTTGATGTGGGGGGAGATATTCCAGTAAGATTGATTACAACTCGGAAACCAGATAAAACGTGTGACCCCAACGATGATGGACGCGATACTTTTTATCGAAAATTTGTATTAAGAATTCCTTCCGAGTATCATCCTTTGTACGGTATATACAAAGGACATAATACGGATACTCCAGCACAAGAGTATAGCATAACAATAAAATCCCCTTTTCCTGAATGGGCGGAAGGTGGTCTGTACGGTCTCCCAAATGCATGTACAAGTACAGTTGCATCGCCTATTCGGCATGGTTACAAGTATTTTATAGTAACCGATCAGAATATTAATTGCCTCGAAGTAAAAGGGGTTGGACGGTTAAGTAATGACAACAAAACGATTAGTGTTGATTTTTCTTATGCCACGAACCTTAGCACCAAAGAGCGGGTGAGTAAAAAATTTATTGGGGTGAAGCAGTAGTAATAGTAGGTGTATTATCACGTAATTGGATTTAAAAAGAGCCGATTTTTACTCATAATACTCATATATTTTAATTTAGCAAGACACTAAAAATTTTTTCTTGTTCAACAGGTTCGTTGGACGATTGCATTTGTCTTGCTAATAATCAAGCAAAATTTTACTTAATAACATATTTTTCACTTTTTAAAAGTACCTTTTATGAAAAAAATCTATTCACTAGTTTTACCAATTTTTGTTGGTTTTTTATTTATCATTACTCCTGTAAGGGCTCAAGAATGTTTTGAAGTAATCAAAACCCCCTTAGGTTCAACGATCAACACTTGGGATTGGAGAGGAACACTTTACGATTTTTATTTAAAACTGGCACCTCCTTCCAATAGTAGTTACCTTCAATTATCCGAAGTATCTCCATTTCACTCATTGAACTATTCTATCCAGCCGAATACGTTTCATTTGGCGTTTCACCCAAATGAGAACAATGATTATGAACCCAGCGAAGGGTGGGAGTTACTTTATAAAAACTTTGGGACCCAACAAGTACCCGTTTTTAACCCCTCATTTGCTTTATACAACCGTTATGATGGTAAAGTTAGGATTTTTATTTGGGCAAATACAACAAATGTTTTTCAAAATGCAACGATTACTGTAAATCAGAAAGCAATGGAATTCAATAAAAAATCTTCAATTTTAGAACATGGAAATACACCGATGAATGCACTGGATAAATTTAGTAAAGGGGTCACCTTAAATACGTCAAATATATATACAACACAAAATGGCACGTGGTTGTTTTTTGAGTTTGGCGCAGCATTCGATCCCTGTACGTGCTTGCATTCTACGGCGATTGAAATTACGCCTCGATTATTGGGTAATATCACTCTTGATTTGACGCTGACAGGTACAGGTGTAACCAATCAAATTATTACACCGAGTAGTACGATGACCGCTTCTGATAATGGTTTTTCGTCTAGTTGGGGTGATATTACTGGTTCATTTAAGCAAGGGTATAAAGGGTATAATGATATTAATAAATACGTAAGTGGTATTGAAAAATTTATCAAAGCAATAGGTATGATTGGAGCGCCTACGCCTGCACCGGGAGTTCCGGGTACTCCTACTCCTCCCACAAAATCAGCGTTTATGTTTCCAAGTTTTCTTAAACAAGCTCCCGGTTATATTGGTTTTGCGGCGGGTATAATTGAATATTTTAGTGCTAAAGGCCAACCCGATCCTAATGCAGTAAAACCGCTTACCTTTCATTCGTCATACTCGTTTTCAGGAACAGGGCAAGCATCTTATAATGCCGTAAATAGCCCGGCTTTAGTTTACACTCCAGGTTCTATTCAAAATATCCCAGGATTACCGCCATCAAACAAACCGACGTATGATAATATTTTGGGCGTAATAAATGTTCTAGAAACACCTAAAATAAAAAAAAGTCAATCCAATATTATTAATGTAACGTGAGTTCGGTCATTGGGTAATTTCCATTGGGATAAAAACGCGTGGTTTTTCTGGATAATAATGATAGGCAATAACACCGCCGATTATATGTACAATTGAATTCCAGGGACTGCGAT
>JAAFHO010000733.1 GCA_013297575.1 Chitinophagales bacterium | reverse complement strand
TTTTATGCTTCCATGAAAGTATTGCGTTTTCCAATTGTACAGCACAGGCACTTGCGCCACCTCTTGTACAAAAAAGGTGCGTTGCCCCTTGATCTAGTTGATTTTTTAAATGAAATGAAGGATCGCAATCTATTAGAAAGCGACGGGGCAACCTGGCGTTTTCGGCATCGGATGATACAGGATTATTTTGCGGAGTTATGGGCGAAAGAGACGATTTTTTTACCAAAAATTACAAACAATGAATGAACTAAGTCAACAAATAGCACAGTTGATCCAAGAGTCGAGGCAGGGTACCCTTCGGCAAATCAATTTTGTGATGGTACATACCTATTATGAAATAGGGCGGTGTATTGTAACCTTCCTTCAAAATGGCAGAGAACGAGCCGACTATGGCAGCCATCTATTGAGTGTTGTTTCAACAGATCTTACGAAATTATTGGGAAGAGGATACTCTCAAGATAATTTGGAAAATATGCGTCGCTTTTATCTCGCGTATTCAATTTCCGAGACAGTGTCTCGGAAATTGGACGAAAACGAATCCGCTTTGCAAAAAGCCCTAGATCAGCCAATTTTCTCACTTTCTTGGTCGCATTACCTGTTTCTTATGCGTGTGGACAACTTGCAAGAGCGACGTTTTTACGAAATAGAAGCCGCACAAAACAACTGGTCGCTGCGCGAACTGCGCCGCAACTTTGATACCTCATTGTACGAGCGTTTGGCACTCAGTCGGGATAAAGACGGAGTGCGGGCATTGGCAGAGCGTGGCCAAATCATAGAGCAACCACAGGATCTGCTCAAGGAACCTTATATACTGGAATTTTTAGGATTGGATGAAAAAAGCAGGTATTCCGAGAAAAAATTAGAAGCGGCAATTATCAATAAAATCGAGTATTTTCTCTTGGAATTAGGTAAAGGTTTCACTTTTGTAGCCCGACAGCATCGCATCACTTTTGATGAAGAACACTTTTGGGTGGATCTGGTTTTTTACAACCGAATCCTGCGCCGCTTTGTCCTAATTGACCTAAAAATAGGTAAATTAACCCCGCAGGATTTAGGTCAGATGCAACTTTACGTTAACTATTACGACCGATACGTAAAATTAGATGAAGAGGAAAAAACGATTGGTATCGTGCTTTGCAAATCTAAAAATCAAACAATGGTAGAAATAACCCTGCCTACCGACAACGATCAAATTTTTGCACAAAAATACCAAACCATCATTCCTTCCAAAGAGGAGTTTATCCACGTGCTCAATGCGTCCATCTAAATCGTACAAATAAAACCACCATTAGGCATTGGTAGCAGAGCAATTATTGCCGCTATAGGCGAAAGCAATGGCTCAATGAAGGATATATTGATGGACACTATCAAAAACAATAATCATGGAACACCCACCCACCCCCCCAAAAAGCAGTTTTAGCCCTTTAACAATACGCAACCTAATACCCGGTATAGTGGTCGGCATATTGATTGGTATTGCAGGTTTTTTGGTGTATCAAAGGTATTTGCCACAAGTGACCCGCACCCTTTACACCGTTACGTTAACCAGTTTTGGGGTACTTGTTATCAGTTTTGTATTGTTGTATGCCTTCAAAAAGCAAATTACTTCCTTTATATTTGGTAGCGCAACCGCCAACGCCGGAGAGGTGATAGAAGACGCGCAAAGGGTGACGGATGCCCTCACCGATCGTTTTGCGGATACCTTATTGCGCGATGTTGCCCCCGACGTACGCCTGCGGGTACGCCATGTATTGCCCCGCCTTGCGAACTGGTTTATTTGGAGTAGATTTAGAAACTGGTGGTGGCAATGGGTATTGGGTATTTTTGTTTCCTTGGGTGGTCTTACAGGGACTTTATTGCTGATGAATCAAAATGAGTTGTTGGAGGCACAAAATATCAAAATTGATAGCCAAACCAATTTAATGCAAAAACAAACAGAACTAGCACAACAACAAATGTCCTTATCAGAAGCCAGTAGAAGAAGTGCTTTAGTCGTTTTGATGAGTAATATAATGGACAAAGTGGATAGAGAAATTGAGAGCCAGCAAAAAGGACTTTCTTTTAAACAAAAAGAAGGAAGGAAGTATCAACTTAGTCAATCTTTGATTGGGCAAATTGCTGCGTTGAGCTATTCTTTTAAACCTTACAGGTATATGGCAGGGGATAGTTTAATTAAAAGTCCTTTAAGTCCTGAACGAGGGCAGTTATTAATTACGCTGACTTTATTGCCTTTGGATACTGCCACATTAGGAAAAGTTTACAAATCGGCTACTTTTGAACGTGCGGATTTGCAAAGAGCAGTTTTTATTGAGGCGAATTTGAATGGGGCGAAATTGACATGGGCGAATTTGAAGCGGGCATATTTGAAGGGGGCGAATTTGAAGCGAGCGAATTTGAATCTGGCGAATTTGGATGGGGCGAATTTAGGTGGGGCGAATTTGGGTGGGGCGAATTTGAAGGGGGCGAATTTGGAGGTGGTAAATTTGGATGGGGCGAATTTGAGCGGGGCAAATTTAATATGGGCGAATTTGGGTGAGGCGAATTTGATAAGGGCGAATTTGACTATAAATCAACTTTCAGATTCAAAAAGCCTATATAATTGCGAAAACCTACATGATTCCCTAAAAATCCCCCTACAAAAAAGCCACCCACATTTATTTCAAGAGCAGGAATAGCGGCAGAGCCGCTACATATCGATATATTCAGCATTCAGCCATAACATGGAGGTACAACGCACCGGAATAAGTAAGGTTTCGGTGCGCTGAACCTCCCAAAAACACCTCAATGAAGCGATCAATATTGCCGTGCATACCTCAAAACGGACTCACCACCCCTTCCTTTTCACCAAACCCCGCCCCCGGCAGCTTGCTCACAATCTCCACTGTCTCCACGCTCAACCGAATCACCGCCAAGATATAACGCGGGTTTTCGACCTCAGCCGCCCGGTTTTTTAGGTCGTGGCAGTTGTCGTTGACCTTCTAGTTTCTCTTGCTCATTGCCTTTTTGAGCGTTTTCTATTGGTTGAAAAAACATAAGAAAGATAA
>JAAFHO010000740.1 GCA_013297575.1 Chitinophagales bacterium | reverse complement strand
GTACTCGCCGGATAAAAATACTGCGTAGAGTCCACGTTCCAATGCCAAGTCGTAAAACTCGGAATTTGGTTTTTATCCCTATTTATTTGGGTGTAAATAATTTGTACCTCGTATTTGTCCTGTTGGGAAAGGACAGTTTGCAACTTAGTGTTCTTTAATATATCGTTCAATGGGTTGTCTTTTTGGGCCGACTTACTGCCCTTCGAAGTGGAACAGCCCGTCACTAAAAATAGAACTGCGCAACAAAAAACTAAAATTCTCATGTGTGTGATGTGTGATGAGATAAACGTGAAAAGATATGGGCGACAAAAACGGCGCGCAATTTAGGACGTATTGCGCATTTGCATTGTATTAAATGTTGTTCAACGTCGTTTTACCGTCGTTTGTACCTATATTCGGGGTGATTCGGCCAAACTTTATCTTTGCCTAGTGACGAAATATAAAAATGGCAGTATTTTTGCCCCATAATAAACACTATGCGCTGGTTATTGATCATTCCATTTCTAATTGCACCTGTTTGGTGTGCCGAAAGTAACAGTTTACTTGTACTGGCTCCACATGTGGAAATCCACGGCATTGATGTGTCGCACCATCAGAAGCAAATTGAATGGGATACCGTTACAGCGCATGAAAATATTGGATTTGCATTTGTAAAAGCAACAGAAGGTAGCAATTATTGCGATTCAATGTTTTGCTATAATTGGGGTGCGTTGCAACGTTTAGGCATCAAAAGAGGTGCTTATCATTTTTTCAAGGGTTATGGTTGTGGTTATGAGCAAGCCTGCCATTTTTTGAGTAGTGTAGATATGGTAAATGGCGATTTACCCCCTGTATTGGATGTAGAAACCCTAGATGGTACCACGCCCGAAGATCTTGCGACAGAGTTGCATGTTTGGCTTAAAACGGTTGAAATACAATTAGGTGTAAAGCCCATCATTTACTCCAATCAAAACTTTTTTGAGCGCTTTTTGGCCGATAAAGGTTTTGAGGAATACCCACTTTGGATCGCACGCTACTCAGCAGAAAAACCCAGTTTAGAAGAAGGCCATTTTTGGTCGTTTTGGCAGTACAGTAATGAGGGTTGTGTAGAAGGCATTTCAAAATTAGTAGATTTAAATGTATTCCCAGGCACAACAGAAATGCTGGAGGAATTAAGTTATAAACAATATATGCGCCCCTGATTTCGGCTACGCTCAATCACCGGGTTTCGGCTACGCTCAATCACCGGGTTTCGGCTACGCTCAATCACCGGGTTTCGGCTACGCTCAATCACTTCGGGTTAGTGCGCGGTCACTTCGGGTTCGCACTGGTCACTGAGCGAAGCCGAAGTGCCCAGCGCGAACCCGAAGTGACCTCCTTTTTTTTATTCCCGCCTGCTTCTCTTAATGACGGCTCGGTATGCACCGAGCCGCTTCATTTTACTTCATTTTAATATGGATGCAAGCACATAAAGCATAAAGGCTTCATCTTGATTAATAATGCCAAGTCTATTATTGTTCAAATGTAGTAAATGTGGCAATAAAATTTCTTTTTGTGTGCCTACTTCTTTAAAAATCAATTGATTACCTTTTAACCAACGCAGCCACTCTGGTTGCTTATTATCATAACTATTTTCAGGATTATTGCTAGATTCCATCGTTTCCAAGTCGATAAGCACTTGTGATAAAGCATCTTGTAAAAAAGAAAATTGTGGTGCTAGGGTGGCATTAAAATCTTCACGTACTGCTTCCGATAATTCCCCGTCAGATATGCCTTCCGAAGGTAGAAAAAACGCCTTGATCCATTGATTACATAATTGGTCATAATAATGCGCCATGCCTGCTTTACTCAAGTCAGTGGCAAAACCAGCCATAACTAGCATTTTTAAACCATCAAATAAAGCATCGCCATAGCCATGATTGGGTCTCGACAAACGCGCCAATACGACCCTTGTGCTGATATGAAAATGCTCTTCGGCCCAAGCCAAATTTTGCACTCCGCCAAATCGGTCTGTTTCACCGTGATAGGGTACAACAGTCCATGTTGCCTTTTTCTTAAAATGTTGTTGGATAGCGGGTTGTAATGTCTTTTCTAGCCACTCAGCATCGCCCTTAAATCGCAACCTTAAATGAGGTCCACTTTGGTCTTCGTATCTAATAAAAAAAGTACGTACACCGCGCGCACTCCAGATAAACTGTTCGCAAAATGGCAGATAAGTACTAACAAGAAAGGAATTTTGGTCGTTTTTAGGCGTTAAATGAATGGAATACCAAGACTGCATGGATATAATTTTTACGCTAGGAAAATACCTGCATTGATGCAGCAAAGGTAAGTTACTTTGCAAGAAAACAAAAAACAATTCCGTTGTTGAGGAAGAAATGATAAGTTATTGTTTACTGGTTCCGATGTTTAGCAAATTGACTTACCTTTGGCACTTGAATCACAAATTGTTTTACATCATATTTATGAAAATAGTAACCCTCACCCTCAATCCTGCCTTGGATAAAAGTTCGTCCGTAGAGCGTTTGATACCCGAACAAAAACTGCGCAGTGCTGCGATGCAATTAGACGCTGGTGGCGGAGGCATTAATGTGTCCAAAGGTATTGCCAAATTGGGGGGGAATAGTATCGCTGTGTTCCCCGTAGGTGGTCATAATGGCCAAGTGCTTCAAGAATTGGTCGCGACGGCAGGTATCACTACCGCTATAGTACCAGTACAGGGCGAAACGCGCGAAAATATTTCAATTTTAGATGTTTCCACTAACCTACAATACCGGTTTACTTTACCCGGAGCCACACTCTCACTCGCCGATGCGCAGGCTTGCCTTGATATGGTTCGCAGCCATAAGCCCGATATTCTAGTGGCTAGCGGAAGTTTGCCTCCGGGTCTTCCGGAAACTTTTTTTGAAGAAGTGGCGGTATTGGCCAAAGAAATTGGAGCGAAATTTATTTTGGATACTTCCGGCAAGCCTTTGATTTACGCTGCCAATGAAGGCTTGTTTCTATTCAAACCAAATTTAAGCGAATTAAGTG
>JAAFHO010000732.1 GCA_013297575.1 Chitinophagales bacterium | reverse complement strand
ACCAGTCTCTTGCACATCGCTAAATTTATCAAAACGATCTTGATTGATATGGCGGCCATTGCGGTTCACCACCAGCCATTCCCCGCTTTGTTCTTTTGCAAAAATAAGATTGGGCAATGCTTTATTCGCTTCAAAATCTGCCAATATTGGAAAAGTTAAAGCATGACCTTCTGTGTCAAAAAGTCCGTAAAAATCATCTTTTTTGCGTGCTTTTAGGCGATTAGACGAACCCACAATACTGATTTCTTGAAATTCAAAAGGCATTCGTTGGCGGCCAACAATATCAAAAAGGCCTATCTCTGAACGGTCAGAAAGCGATGCCGTAAAAAAACTATCGTTCAAAAAACGAAGCATGCTAAACTTGGGAGCAATCAGTTCGCGACCCATTAAATCCCAAATTCCATGTTCATATTCTTCGTTTTGGACAACAACTGCGTTACCCACAGGTGAAAATTCAATATGTCGAAACTCGAACGGAACGACCGTTTTTCCTGAAAAATCGACAATACCACTTCGGTCATTTTTGGTCGCGATGAGATAGCGGAGTGTCGGAAAACTAGCCTTCAGCAGCGTAGCGTTGTCAAAATTAGTTTCGAGTATTGTTTGCCCTTCATTATTCCTTAATACCTGGCGGCCAAGCGTCGAAAAAAACGCAGTTGAATCATCTACCCATTCAGCCACTCTGTAGTCAAGCGGTACGAGTATTTGGCCTTTTCGGTCAATCATCCCCCATTTGCCCACTTTTTGAACCAAAAGTGCCTCAAAAAAATATTGTTTACCACTGCGATTGAACCCATTACCTTGCATTTTTCGTATGCTTTGGTATTCAAAAGACACCAGCGTATCGCCTTTATCATTGATTACTCCGAGTAGTTTTTCTACATTTTGAGCGATCATAACATCGGAAAAAGGGGCTTCAATTATCTCATATTTTGGCTCGATCAACCATTCATTTTTTGCATTTTTATAGCCGTAAAAATCCCCTTCACGGACTAGACTAGCATTGGTTTGACCTGTTAAGGTTTGCCCGAAAACAAATAAAAGGAAGGCTAAAAACTGTATTTTTTTAAACATTTTTTAATCCATTGTTTGTTAGAATATGGAGATTATCATAGCGTTGTACTTTGTGTAATCAGTCATTTAGGCAAAAACCTAGATGGAGCACCAATTCATTAATAAGCACCGATTAACTCGCAAATGTACATGTTTGGGGTTTAAAATGATGTATTGTAGCGGATATGAGCCGAATGGAGAATTGGGCTTGGTAGATTTACCCACAGGATTTTCTTATAAAATTTTTAGGTGCAGCGCACCGTAATATTTGTAGCAAAATCAGGTTTGAAGGTACAGCGCACCGTGACATTAAATTTAATATTGCGGTGCGCTGCACCTTCAAAACGCGGAAAATTTATCAATTCTACAAATATTACGGTGCGCTGCACCTCTAATATGAAAGCCCTGCATTTGCCTATAATTATATTTTATTGCCTGCGAAAACTCATGTTTTTTAACACATTTCGCGGCCAATCATTTTCTATTGCCCGCGAAAACTCATCTTTTTGGGCACATTTCGCGGCCAATCATTTTCTATTGCCCGCGAAAACTCATCCTTTAAGGTGTCGTTGACATTGAACTCACAATGGATGATTTGTTTGAATAACGTATTTTATAAACTGTATTTATATTCGGGGCGACTACAAAAGCCGCCCCGAATATTAAGAATAACACCAACAATTAGTTGACAAACGTCCAACGAGATTCCCCAAACAAAGAAAGGGTGATTACCATTTTGTTCGCCGTTAATTCAACCACTGTGAATGGAAGACTCACGCCATCTTGCGTAAGGGTTAATACTTTTCCCTCTCCGGTTAAAGTGTAAGCACCTGTGGTAGTTTGTGGGTCATCAACAGAGCATTTAGTCGCACCCTCGTCGGAGGATAGTTTTCCATCTGCTGCAAAATTCCAACAATCGTCGCTGCTACACGCTTCTGTATCGTCCACCCAAGCGCTGGTACTGTTATCTCTGCTTTCTGTTTTTGATAATTTCCAGCAAGTGGCACCTACTAGAAGATCTTGAGGATCATCGTCCTTTTTGCACGACGAAACGATAAATAGAAGACCAAAAATGGCGGTTAGGGTTAATAATAAATTCTTTTTCATAAATTTTATTGATTTGGTAAATGTTTAATAAGTCTTTATTGACTTACTTGTACAAGTATATCGTAAAAACCTGAAAATATTACCACTTCCCTTTTATTTTTTTTGAAAAAAGATAAATCACACCTTCTCCAACAACCACGCCCGCTCCGCCACCAAAGGCGTATCTCTAATTTTTTTGGCTAATTTCTGCCGGCCCTCTTTATCTCCTGGCGGCAAACGCAACAAACGCGCCATAAAACGCGCCAAATTGCGGTACATTTCGCGGTGATAACCCAGTTCGCCATGTCTGCGCAGCCACGTTTGCAGGTTATCCAGCAGGGATTCCAGTGGATCAAAATCGCCTTGTTCGTAGTAGATTTTGAGTAACATTTTGCGGCTTTCGAGGTTGTACATGACATCGGGGAAGGTAACATCGCGGAGCAGGGTGAGGGCTTCTGCGTAATCGCCTTTGCGAAAACGGAAAATCGCTAGATTATAAGCATAAATATTTTCCTGTTCGTCTTTGGGCAATTGTTCGCGGTATTTTTCCAAAAAAACCAAGGCGGCATCCCAATCTTGGAGTGCCACAAAGGTCATGAGTACATTATTATAGGTGTATTTGGAAAGTATGCCGCGTTCGTCCTGCAAGACTTGTTTTTCCAATCCCAGTAAATAAAACTCCTGCACGCTGCGTATGGCCTCGCGTTGTCCCGCATTGATACTCCTGATACCGTGATTGATGGCGAGCATCAGCAAACCTTTGGCTTCATCATGGGGCAAATCGGGTAGATTTTCGGCCAATTGCTGGCGGAATTGCGCGGGCAAATCCCTGGCATCTGCTTGAACCAGCATTTGCATACCCAAGTGGTACAAGGCGATACCGACCTCCGTTTCATGCGGTTTTCCGGGTAGTAT
>JAAFHO010000731.1 GCA_013297575.1 Chitinophagales bacterium | reverse complement strand
ACCACAAACTCAACCCCACGCGTGTACCCTAACCCCGCTGATGTAGCCATATATATTGACCTTGCCAAAATACAGGGTACTACTTATTCGCTTAGCCTATATACAGTTGAGGGTACGGTGGTGTACACTAAGGCAAGTACACCGATTCCCGCAGACAAATTGTTATCAATGCCCATATTAGAAGTACCCGAGGGTTTGTATTTTTTGAGCATTATTACTGATGTAGGGAACAGTGAGGCGTATAAGATTTGGGTGAGGCATTAGTGCTGATCTAGGTACTTCATCAATAGTATCTTTTCAAATTTGATAAGTGTTCAGATTCCCCTCTGCGCTGGTGTCTCAATCAATCGCAGCGGGGAATCATCATCATTTTAACCTCAAAATAACACTAACCAACCACTCCCGCTCTACAAGTTCTTTCTCATCCTCTATACTTTTTAATAGTTTTTGCACCCGTTTTTTGTCACCTTTGGGCGTTGTAACAATACGGGCAAGCAAATTTGCAAAATTACCATTTCGGCTTTTTTGTATAGCAGGCAATACTTCTTTTCCCGTTCTGCTGAGAAACATTCGGAAGGTATCTATCTTATAATCCAGTAGATTAGACTGTATTTCGTAAAAACATTTCATTTCCAGCCTACGGCAAAGCAGGCTAAAATCAATTGCATTCATGGTCTCGGGAATGAGGCTCAACGCATCATCAAATTTTTTCTGATGAAACAAGAGGTTGGCTTTTGCTAAGTTAAAATAATCTTTTTTGGGCGTATCATTCAAAATACGGTCTTCATGTGCAGAGATAAAGGTTTCTGCCCATTTTAATTGATGCACTAAAAAGGCGGTTTGGCTAATACTAAACAGCGTGGAGCCATGTATTTTGCCATCGTAGTACAGGTATCCACGTTCGTAATGGGTTTTAGACAATTCAAAAAGGATGGGTAAGTACGCAGACTGATTATCATAAACTAAAATAGTGCAAAAATTCCGCATATACGTAAAGAACATACGAACATAGGAAATATCCAAACTGGACTGGTATTGGTTGATCAGTACATGTAAGTTCTCAAATTCGTAAAGCGGTGGTACGCTATGCTTCAACAGTTGAAATACTTTGTGCGAAAGTAATAAAATTGGATACTTTTGAAGGATTTTTTCTGGAAAAGTCCCTTCAATAAATTCTTTTATTTCTTCAGACAAATCGAACTTAGTAATATGACGCGCCAACAAATATTGGTTGAGTAGTTCTAGTTTGGAAAGTAAGTGACTCGCTTCCAAACTTTCCAGTGTTTGCGGAATTTTGGTATATGATTTTTTTGCATTGTAGGTAAGGTCAAAATTGTAAATTTCAAAATCCAGCAAAAAACGCCTACGAAGCGAAAAATCTTTCACCACACCAGTGAGGTCATCGTGTTTGGACATTTGCTCTTGTTGGTTTTCAAACCGCGCTTTTAGTTGACGCTCCCGATAAAACGCCATCTGATACAACATGCCTTCAAATTCATAACCACTAATTTCTTGCTGGCAGAAAATGATATATTTTTTCAGTAGCAGGTGTAAACCGGATAATGATTTCTCCAGTTTCCCATCCGAATACTGCTGGTCGGGATAGGTAACCGCAAAGGCCATAGTTCGATCAAATGATGCCTCATTTGTGTCAATTGCCGCTATTTTTTCTAAAATATACCGAAGTAATGCCTGTAAATTACCATATTGAGTACCATTATAAAAAAATGGAGATGCCACAAATTTTTCAAATTCAATCACTTCTGTACTCGACAAAGCCGCTAAAAGGCTTCCTAACTTTATATTTAAAACCATATAATTAAAACTCCTTTGGAAGTTCCGTGTAAAACTGTTAATACTTTTAGAGGTAAAGTAACCGTATTTTTGCGTTATTATTTAAACAACCTAGTATTTTTTTTATGAAATTTTTATTTTCCATTTTATTTATTTTAGGGATTTGCTGCTCCCAAAATAGTTTTGCACAAACACCATGTACTTTGCCAGCACCTAGCAACCTTCAGGTATTAAACCAAACCCCAACCTATTTACTGGTAGGATGGGATGCTGTACCCGGTGCAATCGGGTATCAGGTAGAATGCAAAAACGCCAATAATGTCATTATTCCTGTGCAGGCCTTTTCCACACCAACCAGTGCTTCTTTTATCATTGAGCCAAATATGGACTATACCGTAACAGCAAGGTCCATTTGTAGCAATGGTGAAGTAGGTGGTGAGGTTTCTAGCCTATTTGCACCATCAGTAGTACTCATTGTTGTGGATTTAATACCGGGGTATCAAAATGACGTAAACACTGTACTTTCTGCTCCAGTCTTTAATAATCCGCCAGTACTACTTCCACATAATGTAACAGTGAATACCTCATTAACACCTGATCAATGTTATTACTATCAGTTTATATCCAGTGGTCAGATGGTGAAAGGTATAATATATAAAGAGAATGAATTACGTGTAAAATGGGGACAAATTAATCAATCAGAGAATCCATGGAGTTTAGTAGGAATAACACCAATGAATAACGGTTTTACAGAGTTTTCACATCAATTAAGTAGCAGTAATTTACCTTCCCTTTTGAATGCTGTTCATTTTAGTTTTAATATGAACCGCCAACTAATTATTCGAGCATTTCACAGTTCGCCAGCGGATATTTCGATTACCAATTTTACAATTTGGCCAATAAATTGTCCAACAGGTCCAACAAAACGCTCCAGCGCTGATATACCGATTGAAAACCCACCTACTATCATCGCTCCCAATCCTTTCTCCGATCACCTAAATGTATTGCTCCCACAAACCCCAGAGTCGCAGGTAACTGTAAAAATCTTTGATATCACTGGTAAATTACAGCAAACCACTAGCCTACAGCCATCTGATATAACATACCAATCATTTGAAGTAAATACAAATGAATTGCGTCCGGGTATCTATATTGTGCAGATTGACAATGGATCTAAAGAGATCACTACACATAAAGTGGTCAAGATATAAAAACATACGTTGCCTATTTGATCAATACTCTGCAAAGGTTTAGGTGGTTACGCCGCCT
>JAAFHO010000730.1 GCA_013297575.1 Chitinophagales bacterium | reverse complement strand
TTTTAGCCATTTCAAGGCTGCACCCGTGGCAATCAAAGTACCTCCGGCATTGACAAATTCTTTTATTTTATCGGTAGCAACTCCGTCGTATTTACCATCGGGGAATATCACGACATTGTATTTAATGAGGTTGGTATTGGCCAAGCGGGCTTTGTCCAGCAGTACCGGAGGCATGGCAAGCCGCGTATCCAAATAATGCCATATTTCACCTGCATCCAGCGGATTGGTACCGTCTCCGGTGATGAGTACTACTTTGGGCAGACTGGCATTTACAAAATTAGTACTGCCCAAAAATGGGCCTTTGGTCGTTTGTCCGGTATTCGTAATGGTATAATCAGCGGCGGCGGGACTATTATCCAAAAGCCGTTTTAAGGCCATAAAATTGCCCGATTGACGGTCGTTATTGACCACCAGAGAGCCTTCAGCAAACAAACGCCCCTCGGTTTCAAAAGGCATGGTGGCTACTTTTACCCTATATTTTGCTTTTTGTAATTGTACTAGAACCTGCGCAAAACCATTGGCATCTGCTGGGATAATAAACGCATACGCCAAGGAATCCGATTGTTTTTTGGCCAATGCAGGTACGCCAAAATCGGTACCCAATGGTTTGTTTTTTTGTAAAATATTACTAAAACTATTGTCCAATGGTGCCCACGATAATCCAAAGGCATCAGGTAGTGTCCAAGCTGATATATCGTAAAAAATACTGTCTTTGAACTGGGTAAAATGCTCAAAAATACCGCGAATAAGGCGGTATTGCGCCTGATTGGTCGGCACTACAATGGCTTGTTCTGGCGTGAATTCTTTGCCCTGTACCGTAATTTTTTCAGTGAGTCCATAGTATTTAATTTGGTGGATACCGAATATTCGGGCGGTCAATTCCTTCAATGCAGCATGGTCTAAACCCTTGGATTGTAGCACATATCCCTTTACTGGATTTGATTTGGCTTCCTCCGCTGCTGTGGTATAAAATTCGCGGAGGTATTGGTTCAATTCTACCCGTTTTGCACCTACCGCCTTAAGGGTGCTAAACGACGTAATTACTTGATTACGAATAGAATATGGAAAGGTTAATACGCCATTGCTTGTTTCTTGTGCGCTACCGCGACTACTGCCTTGTTCAAACAAAATACCAATACAACCATTGGCATCGGGATAAGTGGAACCTTTGCCGTAGTAAAAATCATCGAAATTTTCGCCGGAGTAGAATTGTATGCCTTTTTCCGATAAAGCCTGCGCGTGGTAAGTGGCTATTTCGGCGGTTAGTTGTTGGTTGCGGGTGGGCGTGATGGGGTTGACGCGGCTCGGTACGCCTGGTTGAAAAAAGAAAGTACTATTGCTGCCCATTTCGTGGTGATCGGTAAGTACATTCGGTAACCATTCCTGAAAAATACGTACTCTTCCTTCCGATTCGGGTTGTTGCATCACCAGCCAGTCGCGGTTGAGATCGAACCAATAGTGGTTGGTACGTCCTCCCGGCCAGGTTTCGTTGAACTCGTCGTGGGTAGGATCGGGCTGGAGCGATTTAGACCTGCGGCTATTGACCCAACTCGAGAAACGCTGCATACCATCGGGGTTAAAACAGGGGTCAAAGAGGATTACCGTGTTTTTGAGCAATTTTTCTACTTCATCGCCCTGCGCAGCAGCCAACCAATAAGCCACCGCTAGTGCAGCATTGGCACCGCTGGTTTCATTACCGTGGATAGAATAACCCATATAGACTACGGCGGGCATAGTACTCATATCTGTTTTGGGTTGGATCGTCGCGTCGGCAAGCGCACGCCGCGCCGTTTTGATATTATCCAATTGCCCCATGTTATCAGGATGGGTGATGGTAATACAAATCAATGGCCTGTTTTCGTGTGTACGACCGTATTCTTTGAGTTGAAAGCGTTTGCTGGTGCGCGCCAATTCGCGCATATACGCCAGTTGTTGGTCGTGGCTGGCATGCCATTCCCCTATTTCGTAGCCAAGGAAGGCGGCAGGGGTTTGGATAGCGGGATCGTAATTGCCTTTGGGCAAATAATAAAACAACGACGACTGCTCTTGAGCATGAACAAGGGCAGTCGTCGTGAAAAAGCTAGCAATGATAATAAAGACGCGATAAATCATGCCGCAATGATACGAAGATTTACATTTTCTGCAATGCAATCATTGCTAATTCCTTTGCTTTGGGTAAATTATCTGATGGCTTATCAGCGTGTTCCAATTTTATTTGAAGGAACAAGTGCCCTTTTTTGACCAAAATCATAGATTGGCTATCGCTCCAAAGCGCGCCTTCGCCCAAATCGGGTACATCGGTCGCATAGCCGTTGATACGGTCTCTTTTGTGCATATCAAATTGAGCAGAAGCCACTGCTTGTGTCCCAAAATCGATGACTTGAATAACCATGACGCTTTCAGGGTTAGTAGCAATATTTGGATTTTTATCTTGAATTACTTCGCGTTCGCGCCAGTCTGGTTTTTTCCAAGTACGCATGCAATAACCATCGTTGGGTAAAGAGCGTTTGTTAGCAAAATCGCGTTTTTCTTCAATGTTAAGTGCTGCAAAAAACTCTTGGTCGGTAATGAGATCGCAGGCCGCACTTTTCCACGGATTGGGTAATCGGATGGGCTGACCAGTTGCAGAATCAATGGTTGGTGCATTGCTTTCAGTAGTAATGGGTTTGCTTACATCGGTTTTGCAAGCGGACAAGAGCACTAAAAAAAGAAGGGCACTTGTTGAAATGAACTGAGACATATTATGGATGATATTTAAAATAAAGGAACGCAAAGGTACGGGAGATTATTTAATTTTCTTGGCCACCCAGTTGGGCACTACAATGGCACCAGCCAATAAATACCCATAAAACGCCATTGCCCGCCACAATAAAGCCACCACTAATCCCACAGAAAGTGGCACAAAATCGCTGATAAACCTCGGTAAAGCCACTTCAGCAATTCCTGCACCTCCGGGAGTAGGGCTAAATGCCAAAATGATAAACATCGCGACCATACGGGCATAAATAAATAATTGAATGCTGCCATTCAACGGAATATTGGGTTCCACTGCCAGTACTAAACAATTG
>JAAFHO010000729.1 GCA_013297575.1 Chitinophagales bacterium | reverse complement strand
GGAGTACAACCTTGGAATGGTGTTACTGGCGGCAAAGATGCCCCATGCGATGTGTATATTTACAAAGTGAATATACAAATTTGCGACACGATTAAAACCTATTTAGGGGAAGTTACTTTGATTCGATAATAGGGCTTCATAAAAAAACAGATTGGTTGAATGGAGCGGTCTTGAAAACTGTTTTTGTAGGGGAGGGCAATTGCTATCCCAACTGCGCCTTTCAAGTGTGCGCACCTGCCTGCTGCTCTTGAGCCATTGATCGTATAAGCGACTAAATTGATAAATAATTGGTGTACCTTTGTATGATGATTTGAGTGTTATGTCAAATTTCATCATTTTTTGTACATACTTAGCCCACTCCCATTTCGGTCAAAAAAGGTCAATTTTTGGCCATACTTCGCCGTTTTTTCGCCCGATGCGCTGCATCGAACTCAAAAAAGCGGCTCGCCTGACCAAAAATTGCCTACTTTTTTGACTCGAAACCGTTGGGCTAAGTATTTACCATTTTTTTAATCGTCCAAAGACATGATTTCGAAAAATTGACTTACCTCTTAAAATGTTAAACAAAACATAATATCACTTACTTATTTTAAATTTTAAGAAGATGAAAAACAACGTATTCTATTTTGTATTACTCACCTTTTTTGTGTCCCTCCAGTCTGTTTATGCTCAAAAAGAAGGCAATGTATGGCATTTTGGACAAGGAATAGCATTAGATTTTAATTCAGGGAATGCTGTGATTACTTCACCTAGTTCAATGATTACTTTGGAGGGCAGTGCCAGCATTGCGGATGCCGATGGTAATTTATTATTTTACACCAATGGCGGCGGTCGCGACCCAATTCTTGCTGGGGACCCGAGCGGTAAAATATGGAACCGCAACCATCAGGTTATGTATGATATGGGTTTTACCGAAGGTGGCGGTTTTAGTGCTATCCAATCATCGGTCATTATACCCAAACCGGGTGATCCCCAAAATTATTATCTCTTTACGATGGAAGAAATCGAGTTTAACGTGGGCGGTGCTGTGCCGGGGCAACCACAAGGTCGAGGGTTATCATATTTTGATGTGGATATGTCACTCAATGGGGGTTTGGGTGGTGTTGCTGCTTATGAGGGTTCTGTTTTTGTACCCTCTTACGAGGGATTATGCGCTATTCGACATACGAATGGTAGCGATTATTGGATTATTGTAAATAGTAATGCGTTAGGATTGGTAGTTTTTTCAGTCAATCCCAATGGTGTGAGTGCGCCTGTATCCTACAATATTACTGGGCTGCTAGGAGGGCGTATCAAAGGTTCACCGGATGGTAAATGGGTGAGTGTAGCGGGCCGTCTGCTCTCTTTTAACGCTACCACAGGCGTATTGGGCAATCCGTTGAAATTAGATATTGTTACTGGTTCTTTAGAATTTTCGCCGAATAGCAAACGCCTTTTTTTCTCAGCCTTAGGTGATATGGGTTATTGGGATTTAACTAGCCCAAATATCAATTCTAGTAAAGTAATCTTCGGTCAAGTACAGAGTATGGATTTTTGGATAGCCCAAATGCAGGTAGCACCCGATGGAAAAATCTACTTTGTACAGGAGTCACTTACAGCACCTACTATTTTTATATCTGCCATTGCTTGCCCCAATACAACACCATTGCTGGAATTAGAAACGTTTAAGTTTAATGGAGCATACTTCTCTGGGTTACCAAATTTTGACAATGCGATTTTTCGCCAAGACGATGACCCATTACTACCGGTTGACCTCGGTGCCGATAAAAGCATCTGCGATGGCCAAAATATCGTGTTAGATGCTGTTGCGGATGCTACCGGTTATACATGGTCAACGGGGGCACAAACCCCCTCCCTGTCTGTTGATGCACCGGGTACTTATATTCTAACGGTAACAGGTGCAGGATGTAGCGTGGGTAAAGATACCGTAGTGGTCAGCCCGTTCACAGTAGCCGCAGGAGAGGATCAAATTATTTGTCGCGGCGATACTGTTCAATTATCCGCCGTAGGTACAGGAGTATTGTCGTGGAGCCCACCTAATTTGGTTTCTGATGCCAACATACTCAGTCCTTTTTTTATAGGCGACAACAATAATACAACACTTGTCATTACGGCTAATTCGAATGGCTGTACTGTGCGCGATTCCGTTGATCTTCTGTTTATTGATAAACCATCAGTCGTAATCACGCCTGGCGATACAACCATCGTCGTTGGAACATCGGCGCAACTGTCGGTAACCGGTTTAGGTACTATCGCTTGGTCACCTGCAGCAGGATTAAGTTGTGTGGATTGCGCCAATCCTATCGCAACACCCGATACCACAACTACCTATACATTAATACGCACGAATGAGGCTGGTTGTTTTATTTCCAATTCTATAAAGGTCACGGTAGTACCACCTGATTGTATCCCAAAAATACCAAATGCTTTCACGCCCAACAATGACACTACCAATGACGCTTTTTTGCCCATAGGAGAAGCCATCGAATCCTATAACCTCACGATTTACAACCGTTGGGGGCAGGAGGTATTTCAGGGAGTACAACCTTGGAATGGTGTTACTGCCGGTAAAGATGCCCCATGCGATGTGTATATTTATAAAGTGGATATACAAATTTGCGATACGGTCAAAACCTATTTAGGGGAAGTTACTTTGATTCGATAAGTTGATTTAATGCACTGTGATATTTTCGTGATACATGACCCGCATATTTGCAGCATCATTCACAAATAAAATATAAAATGACATGGGAAAGATTCAAATTTTTGGCACATCATGGAGCACAGGCACAGATCGGATTTTGGTATTTTTAAGCCAAAAAAACATTGCTTTTGAATATGTCAATATCGAAAAAATGGATGCTGGCGATGAAGAAACCATCCAGTACGGCAGGCATTATCTTCCAACGGTGGTATTTAATGGCAAATCATTAAACAACCCTGAAAATACGGAGATAGCAGCCCTGTTTATTTAATACAACATGCGTTTTTTTCCGTAAACCATAAAGATTACGCGTACACTTTATTCTACCACAAAAGCGCACAAGAGTTCACAAAGCGTAGTGTACGCATT
>JAAFHO010000073.1 GCA_013297575.1 Chitinophagales bacterium | reverse complement strand
CAACGGACAGTGGCGTGAAGCAAATGATCCAAATGAAGTAGTATTCGTTGATTCAACGATTCGATATTATAGGGATTGGGGCCTTGTGTCCCAATCCTCCAATACCGGAAAGAAGGATTAGAAGTACATAAAAAAAGCGGCGCGTCAGGAGTGAAATCCTGTACGCGCCGCTTTTATTTGATGCTAATTGAGAAAGGTGATTAGAATAGGGTGAACGGATTAGCCTACGATTTGCGTTTTAATATTAAACTATCGGCAGGGTATTGTGCTTTAATGCTATCCATTGATATTTTTGCCCAATCAATAAGACCTTGTTTTTGTGTGTCACTAAGTATGGCATCGCGGTGTATCCAAGTATATGAGGATAAAGGCATTTCTCCTTTTTCCAGCATTTCCACAATTTCCTCGAATTTATGATTTTGCACAGCAATACGTCTTTGCGTAAAGGTTGAAAAATTAAGATGCTCCTTACCTTCTTCAATGTGATTGGCTAACCAAAAGGCTACGGGCTGTATTTGTGCATACCAAGGATAAACAGTGTAATTGCTGTGGCAATCGTTACAAGCTGTTTTAAGTGTTTGCGTCACATCTTCGGATGCTGGATATTTAGACAAAATATCACCTGAATTAAGATTGGATTGGTTTTTTGACGGGCGGATGAGTTGAGCAAGGGCAACTACACCTACAATTGTTAATAGTATTTTATTGCGTTTTGTCATGTATTGATAATTATATGTGTGAAAAAATAGTGTGTTATTTTTCTTTAAAATATACTTAAAGGTACTAATTTATTTTGCAAAGATAGCGTTAGTTCTATTTTAATTACCTTTGCACGATGTCAAATGATTTTCAATGCCCTGTAGCGGTATTATTTCTTGTTTTTAATCGGCCACATTTGGCCGATATTACATTTGAGCGAATCAGGGAAGCGCGTCCTCCTAGATTGTATGTGCATTGTGATGGGGCAAGAGCCGATCGGGAAGGAGAGCATGATTTAGTGCTACAGTCTCATAAAGTTATTGAAAAAGTGGATTGGCCCTGCGAGGTCTTTACCTTATTTCGTTCTGAAAACATTGGGTTAAGGGAAGCATTATACGGTGCTATTACGTGGTTTTTTGAGCAAGAAGTATCCGGAATTATTTTAGAAGATGACTGTTGTGCAGATATTTCATTCTTTCAATTTTGTAGTGAATTATTAGAAAAATATGCACATGAAGAAACCGTGATGCATATTGGAGGATCAAATTTGGTGATGGATATTACTCGGCATTTACCCTTTGATTATTTTTGGTCTCGCTTTAGTTTGGTTTGGGGATGGGCTACATGGAGAAGGGCCTGGCAGAAAATGGATTTTGACATGTTTTATTTAGATCAATTTAAGCAAGAAAAAACGATTCAAGAATTGTTACCTCTACCGATGGCTCAAACCTATATGCTCGAAAAATTCAGATCAGTTCAAAATGGGGAAATTTCGTCTTGGGCCTATTCTTGGTTTTATAGTATTCTGAAGAACAATGGAATATGCATAGTTCCTACAATTAATTTAATTCAAAATACTGGTATAGGTGTTGAAAATGCAACCAATACTACTCATAATGACCTTTTTTCTAAAAGAGCAGTCAACCGCCTGACTTTCCCATTACGCCATCCCAAAACGCAAATTATTGATACTCAAGTTGAGATTCAATTGTTTTATTTTACTCAAAAAAGGAAATTTCGGCTTTGGTTATGGTATTTACTTCATGTACTAAAATTACGCTAATGAAACTATTTACTAAAAAATCATTGCTTATTATTTTTGTATTATATCCTTTGTTTTCATTTACTCAGTCAAAGTTTCCATATCAGATTGATTTAAAAAAAGAAAGCATTATACTAGGAGTAGGGATTGGATTAGAAGTACTGGAGTTATCGCTTAAGCAACAAGTAAAACCATTGAGTTTGATTGATATTCAATCGCTAGATAAAAAGAATATCCGATTCAAATTTGATCGAAAGACTACTAACTATTGGTCCCCAACGGCTGATCGTGTAAGTGATATTTTGTTGTATAGTGCTTTGGCTACACCATTATTATTGTCCATTTCCCCAGCCACAAGGCAATGGAAAAACGCTACAACATTGGCCACAATGGGTTTAGAAACGATCTTGATGACGCATAGTATAACACAATTAGTCAAAAATAGTAGTAAGCGTATTCGGCCATTTGTATACAATCCGGCAGTGCCATTAAGCGCAAAATTAGATAAAGATGCACGGAAATCTTTTTTTTCAGGGCATACTAGTGGTAGTGCTGCTATGTGTTTTTTTACGGCACAGGTTTACGCTGATTTGTACCCGCATTCAAGATCAAGATATATAGTATGGAGTGCCGCTGCAACACTTCCAGTTGCTGTTGGTTTTTACAGAAATAAAGCAGGTAAACATTTTCCTACTGATATTGCAGTGGGATATCTATCTGGTTTATTATGTGGCGTTTTGATACCGAAATTGCATTTAAGGAGGTGATAGTAGATGAATTTGTTATTATCTTCGTATCTATGCACTTCTTTTTAAATGAGAAATTGTATAACCTTACACCAATTCAATACTTATATGGATAATGATACAAGAGTACAGCACATTCGAGAACTGATCAGCGAGTCAAAAACAAATGAAGCGATAGATGAGGCACGTATATTTTTAACCGAAAACAACAAAGAGCGTGCATTAGTACAGTTAGATATGGTAGAGTCTGAGTGGAGCGATATCCGTGCTAAATCCATAGCAGGTGTTTTAAAAATAGAAGATGAAATGTATCTCCAAAATGTAACTAAGGCAAAATTAATGGAATTGATATTGCATGCCGTCGGAGATGAAGAATTGGCCGTACAATTACATACTCAGGATGCACACGTAGTCAATTCATTTACAACGCAGACACCAATAAACCCCTCTGAAATAAAAGAAAATCCAATCAAAAATGCAGTTAAAAATGGATCAGGTATGCTGCTGTTTATGGCTGCATTTGGTACGTTTTCCACAACTGGGAAATATAATATAGGCGAAGGCCTCGCTTTTGTTTTTTCGGGTCTCATCTGCTTTGTACCCACCCTTAATTTTATTGAAAAAACTATTGGCTACAAGATACCCTCTTGGATAAAATATGCACTTGTTATAGGTGGTGTGATGCTCGGTGGTTACTTAAACCCAGGCTCGCCAGTAGGGAAATAAAAAAAGGCCACCGGACTGGTGGCCTTTAAGTACCTGATTAAGAAGTAATAATAAATAAAACAATTCTTAATTTTAGTACCTCGTACGGGAATCGAACCCGTGTTTCATCCGTGAAAGGGACGTGTCCTAACCCCTAGACGAACGAGGCTGTTGCGTTAAGCGGGGCAAAGATACATACACTTAGTTGGAACCGCCAAACTTTTTTGCAAAAAAAATAATAAATATTTTTTAGGGCAAAAATCACTCTAATTGTTTTCCCCGAACCAAACATTTGATTGTACCTTTAATGCCTAATTTCATCTTCAGATATTTAGTTGATTTATGCTCAATCCAGATAAAATTTCCGTTGCTCCAAATACACCAACTGATATTTTAAACACTGTTTTTTCGCAACAAAAAGAACATCAGTTTATCGTTCGGCGCACCAGTGCTAAAGAACGTATTGTAAAGTTAAAACGGCTGTACCAAACAATTTTGGAAAATGAAGCCAATATCGAAGAGGCTATTTTTCTAGATTTCAAAAAAAGTAAAACGGAAACGGCTATTAGTGAGTTGGGGGTAGTACTGGGCGAATTAAGGCATACCATAAAACATTTAAGGACATGGATGCGCACCCAAAGTGTAAGTACTCCGCTTACACTTTTTGGTTCATCGTCCGAAATCATGTATGAACCCAAAGGCGTTTGTTTGATTATTTCTCCTTGGAATTATCCGTTTAACTTGACCTTCGCGCCGCTTATTTCGGCTATCGCTGCGGGTAATTGTTGTATGATAAAGCCATCGGAGTTTACGAAGCATTCTTCTGCTTTGATCAAAAAAATGGTGGAAAATACCTTTTCCCAACAAGAAGTATTTGTGGCAGAGGGTGATATATCTGTTTCGCAGGTATTACTCGATTTGCCATTTAACCATATCTTTTTTACGGGTAGCCCTGCCGTGGGTAAAGTAGTGATGGCAGCGGCGGCGAAGCATTTAACGTCTGTTACCTTGGAATTGGGAGGGAAAAGCCCCGTTATTGTGGATGCTTCTGCTAATTTGGATCAAGCCGCTGCAAAAATTGCGTGGCTAAAAGCAATGAACGCCGGGCAAATTTGTATTGCCCCAGATTATATACTCGCTCATGCTTCCATCAAGGACGAATTGGTAGCAAAAATTGCTCAAAAATTTGAACAGTATTACGGTACTACTTCAGAGCAACGAATGGCATCGCCTGATTTTTGTAGAATTGTCAATGGCCGCCATTTTATACGTGTGAAAAGCCTATTAGATGATGCGGTAGAAAAGGGCGCTCAACTTAGTTTTGGCGGCAATATGGCCGAATTAGATAATTATATCGAACCAACGGTACTGACCAATGTGCCAGAAAATGCTGCTATTTGGAAAGAAGAGATTTTTGGCCCCCTGTTGCCCATTCGCACTTGGACAAATTTGGAGGAAGCCATCCAATACGTGAATGATGCCCCTCAGCCATTAGCCTTGTATATTTTTAGTTCAAAAAATAGTGTAACCAACACCATACTAAGAGAAACCCGCAACGGTGGCGTAACCGTTAATGACTGCGGCCCACATTTTTACAATGCAGAATTACCTTTTGGTGGAGTCAATAATTCGGGGATTGGTAAATGTCATGGTCATTTTGGGTTCTTAGATTTTAGTAATCAAAGAGGTGTACTGCGACAAACCCGATTTATGCCCAGCACCGATCTTATGTTGCCGCCGTATGGAGGCCGGTTATCCAAAATATTGTTAAAAGGGATTGTAAGGTGGTTTTAACCTCACTTATTTATTAAACCTATCGTACCGTAAAGATCGCTCATGTTTTATCATATTGATTGCATAGAAGGTGCCCGAAATCATTTACCGGACGCTTCTGTTGACCTAATAATTACCGATCCTCCTTATGGAATTGGCGGAGATACTTTGCACAAACACTATAACCGAAATGAAGATTTTGTGTTGGATGGCTATATCGAAGTACCAATGGAGGAATATCCTGCGTTTACAAACGATTGGATCAAAGAGGCGGAGCGCGTGCTAAAACCAGGCGGGAGTATGTACATCGTTTCAGGTTATACCAATTTGGTTCATATCCTCAATGCTTTGGGTAAAACAAGATTAAAGGAGGTAAATCATATCATTTGGAAGTTTAACTTTGGCGTTTATACCAGTAAGAAATTCATTTCTTCCCATTATCATATCCTTTACTATGTGAAACCTGGCAATACACCTGTTTTTAATACTTTTGCTCGGTATGCTGATACCGAAAAGAATGAAACGGAAGGTGGTTCGCTCAATTATCAGGATAGAGAAGATGTATGGCAAATCAATAAAGAGTTTAAACCTGGTAAAATAAAAAATAAAAATGAGTTGCCCACGCAGTTGCTCACTAAAATGATTCAATACTCGAGTAATGAAGGTGACTTGGTTTGCGATTTCTTTTTAGGTAGTTTCTCCACGGCAAAAGTAGCGATAGGATTGAACCGTAGAGCATGTGGCTTTGAAAAAAGTGCTATTGCTTATAACTACCAAATGCAAGAGATCAAACAGGTGGTGCCGGGTGGTTTGTTGGAACAATTGCGCGTTCCGCCAGCCAATATCTACGTAAATCAAAGTAAGCCTTTGACGGAGGAAGAAAAATCGACCATACTTTCGCGTTTTGACGCATTAAAAGCAGACGGAAAAACAAAAAAGGCCGCTATCGAACTGATGGGGCTGGAGTTCGGTAGAGGCCCTTGGTCGTTGGAGCGCATTTTGAAAAATAGAAATGCGTAATATCTCGCTTTAATTTACTTCAATCTAAATGTCCTTTTTAATTCTAACGAATACATTTTTGGGCGGAGCATCATCCTCTATCGGTGCTGCGTTCGTTTGAATTTCCTCTGGGTGCTCTTCGGCTACTGCAGTTGTTGGTTGCGCCTCTTTTTTAATTTTTACAAATACGTTTTTGGACGGAGCATCATCTTCTTCCAAGGCATCAACTTCGGTTTGAATTTCCTCAACACTCTGCTCCACGATTGCCGTTTTAGACTGAATGTCTTTTTTTATTTTGACTTTGCCTTTTTGGGGCAGCGTATTTTCTTCTAAAGTTTCAGGTGTCTCCTCCATGTGCTCGATTTTGTCCGCTATATCTGCTTCTACTTCTGGTAGAGCGTCTTTTGGGCTTTTCACAAAAACATTTTTGGGAGTATCATTTTCGACTAAATGCGCATCTGCTGTATGCTCTGCTTCATTTAAAGACTCGCTGCTTGTATTTTCAACGACTGGTAGTTCTGCATTTTCCGCTGGTTTTGCCCATTTTTTTCCTGCATATAGTTCAAAACGTTGAAAACTACATTCCAAATTACCATTTATCAGTTCAATTCGGCGAGAAGCACGGAGTCCTACGTGTTTTAATGCTTCTCTGTTAGATGAGATCATCCAAGCCGTCCAGCCTGCCCAGTTTTTCTTAAAAGTATCACCGATAAGTTTATAAAAATCTTCCACCTCGGATAAGCGCAGGCGTTCATCGTAGGGCGGATTCATGATTAATGTGCCTGTTTCATCCGGCGGGGTTGCTTTTTCAAAAGGCATTTTTTCAAAACGAATCACGCCATCCAATCCAGCAGCCATGGCATTGATAGATGCTGCATTGCGTGCTTTTGGATTAATATCCGAGCCTACTATTTTAAATGGAATCGTTTTAACGCGTTTGGCATCGGCATTGCCTTTAACGGTTTGCCACAGGTGCTTGTCAAAATTTTTCCATTTGGTAAATCCCAACGGAATATCGCGGAAAAACTGCGGTGGTTGGTTACACGCGATCATTGCTGCCTCAATAGCCAAAGTGCCACTACCGCACATTGGATCGGCAAAAGAGGATTTACCATCCCATCCCGAGAGCACAATCATACCCGCTGCCAGCACCTCATTAATTGGGGCTTCTACGCTGTCGCGGCGGTAACCACGTTTGTGCAGTGATTCTCCACTGGCATCCAATAAAAGATCACATTGGGTTGCATTTACGCGAACGGTGATGCGTAGGGTAGGGGAGTTGAGGTTGACATCTGGGCGGCGCTGGTATTTTTCGCGGAATTGATCGACAATGGCATCTTTTGTTAATAATGCCGTATATTGAGAGTGCTTGAATACGTCACCAGCCACTGTTGCATCAATCGCTAGGGTATCCATGACATCCATATATTTGCTCCAATCTACCTCCTGAACAGCATGGTAGAGATTTTTTTCATTATATGCCGTAAATCCATGCAAGTGTACTAACACACGCATCGCTAAACGAGATTCGTAGCAGGCGCGATAAATAAACTCTTTATTGCCACGACACTCAACGGCGCGTTTTACTGCCCTAATTTCAACAGCACCCAAAGCCGCTAGTTCAAGGGCTAGTGCGTTTTCTAGTCCATGAAGTGTTTTTACAACTACTTTCTCATAATCTGCCGGGTATTTTTGTTCTGTATCCGCCTCCGGTGTTATTTTTTGAAACAGCATATTTTTTTCAATTTAATTTTGATGGACACGTATCAGACCAGAAGTCTAATTGATGTCAAATAATTATAGCGATGCCAATTCCCGCACATCGCCGGGTTGCATATTTCCAAGTTCTAAATCACCAATTTTTACCCGTACCAGCCTTAATACCGGGAGTCCCACGGCTGCGCACATTCTGCGTACTTGACGATTTTTGCCTTCGGTGACTTCCACCTGTATCCAGCAATCCGGTACAGATTGACGGACACGAATGGGCGGATTGCGATCGGGAAGGATCGGGGTAGGTATCGGGCCAGACACATTTGCGGGTGCGGTATCGTGTTTTTTTCCATTAATACTAATGGTGACACCATTACTGAGCCGTTCAATGGCGCGCTCATCGGCAATACCTTCTACTTGTGCGAGGTAAGTTCGTGGGTGTTTTTTATCAGGATTGAGCAATCGTTGATTAACGCGTTTATCATTTGTCAAAACCAACAAACCTTCGCTATCACTATCCAAACGACCTACGGGATAAATGTCTGTGTCAAATTTAAAATCAAGGTCGGCAAGCGTCACTTGTCCTTCTGCTTCTTGGGTAAATTGGCAGAGCATCCCGAAGGGCTTATAAATTATAAAATACTGCAAATTAATTAGATGTGTTTAATGGAATCTGGCAAGTCATAGAAAGTTGGGTGGCGATATACTTTGTCGTTAGCGGGATCAAAAAAAGCCTCGGAGTCCTCCGTAGATGCGTGGATATGCACGGAAGGCACGACCCAGATACTTATGCCTTCGTTGCGACGGCAATACACATCACGCGCATTTTCAATGGCCATTTGTGCATCAGATGCATGTAGGCTACCTACGTGTTTATGGCTAAGACCTTGTTTGGAGCGGATAAAAATTTCCCAGAGTGGCCAATCTTTCATAATTCTTGTTTTAGAAACCAATTTATGCTGCAAAGGTAGTATGAATAACCGAACTATGGCAAATTTTGACTACTTTATACATTTCACTTAAATAAGCGTACTTTTGCCCCACAGAATATCCATCAATAACGTTATCCCATTTTGATACTTTTTACCGTTCTTGCAGCGGGATATAAACTAGCAAGTTAGTATTATGAATTTACGTATATTCGCACTTACCTTTTATTTCTTTAGCGCAGTGTCGCTTTATGCTCAGTTGGGCGGCGGTGTAAAAATCGGGCTTAATTTCTCCAATATCAAAGGCCCATCCGAATTGGGGCTGCAAGATGTCAAACTGGAGCAAACGGACAATTATACCGGTTTTATGATCGGACCCTCTTTCGCTTACTCTTTTACAGATAATTTTGGTCTTAGGGGCGAATTTTTATACTCGAAAAAGGGCATGAAATATTCTTACGATGGCCCATCTTCTCGAACATTTCTAACAGATGGCGACCTGGTTGAAATCGCTACTAACGGAACAAGTAAAATTAACTACACCGTAAACCATACGTGTATGGATATTCCTCTGATGGCCTTTGCGCGCTATAAAAAATTCGAAATATCGGGCGGTTTTTATGCCAGCCTGCTATTTTCTAGAGTAGCCGATGGTATCATGGAATATAAATGGACCAATACAGATGGCTCAAACGGGGTAATAAACCCGCTATTGCAGTATAATTATACCCGTGACAAGTTTGGCGAGGGAGATAATGCTCAGACGGAAACTGCGTTCTTTAATGATTTCCAAACCGTTAAATCCACGATACCAAAAACCTTTGGAGCCTATTACGACAACAAAGAAGATCGCGGTAATAAGTATAATTTCCTCGATTATGGGGTATCTGTAGGTGCTTCATTCTTTTTGAACCATTCGCTGTTCATTGGCGGACGGTTACAGTATGGATTAGCCGATTTGACCCGTACAAACGCGGATGTTTCCATTTCTCAAAAAAATACAGATGGTACGCAAGTACTGCGCGCCGATAAAGATCGTAACTATACTATTCAAGCATTTGTTGGATTTAGTCTTCGTTAATATCTTCCTTGTGTACGACACATTTGAAACGCTGGCGTACATAGGAAACAAATACACACTACAATTATGAAAAAACTACTATTTTACTGCACTTCATTGCTTTTTGTAGCCACTTTTTGCTGGCAAGGCTGTAAAAAAAGCGATTTAGAAAATGCTATTTTAACGGAGCACACAGCAGAATATGCTTTCCCTTTGTTCAACACAGAACTCAAAGTAAGCGATTTAATCGGTAATATTTTGGAGGAAAATACGGTCGGTGATACGATTATTATCAATCCTGATAATACCGTGACCTTGTCTTATTCTGGGGATATTACGGAGTCAAAGGCTGTTGATATTTTTAATTTTTTGGATACACTTATTCCTATTGCAGTGGATTCTTCTTTTTTTACATTACCCGTAAAAACACCTGATGGTGTTCAATTGTCGCGCGTGGATCTAAGTGGGGGGACTTTAACTATGGCAATCAAGAATACGATGACCGAAAAGATCAATATTACGCTAACAATTCCACAGTTGTCTTTAAATGGGCAGGCTTATTCCTATACTTTTACGATACAGCCTGGTCTCTCCGTTTTTACACCACTTATTGAATTAGATGGTTGGAAACTGAATTCGTCCAATAACTTGATTACGTTTACCTACGATGCATATTTACCCGATGGTACAAGAATACCTAAGTTACCTGCTTCATCAGGGCTGCCAGCAGTTGTTGGCTTTATGAACAAAGCCACCTTCTATTATTTAGAAGGTTATTGGGGAAAAGTAACCTACGGATTAAGTACCGATGTGATTGATATCGATATTAACAACACAAACCTTGACGGTAATGTAAAGGTGAAAAACCCCAAGATTACTATTACTGTATTTAACTCTTTTGGTTTTCCAACAAGAGGACTGATTAAATACCTTAAATTTGTGGGCAAAAATGGTGATTTAATTGAATTGCAAAGTCCACTTATCCAACAAGGTTCGGATGTAGGGATAGATTTTGCTTATCCATCTCTCGCGTTGAATGAAGTTGGGCAAACGAAGGCAACCACCTTCTATTTCGACGATACCAATTCCAATATTGAGGAGTTGTTTAATGCACAACCCGTCCAAATGATTTATCAAGTAGATGGTCTTGCTAACGCCGATAATAATACGGCACTGCTGGGCTTTGTAACAGATAGTAGCAGCGTTCGTATGAATGTTAAAGTTGAACTGCTGTTAGAGGGTCAACTCAAGGATTTTGGTGCAGACCAAACCCTCAATCTTGACTTTGGTAGTTTTGCAGATAGCACTGCATTTGAAGATGCCGAGTTCAAATTAGTGACAGAAAATACAATGGCACTTTCCACCAATTTACAGGTTTATTTTAAGGACGTAAATGGCAATATCCTTGATTCTTTGTTTGTCGGGGCAGCACCAGATATTATTAAGGCAGGTCCTGTCGATCCTATTACAGGCTTTACTACGGGTTCAACACGCACAGAGACCTTTATTCCAATGTCTGCTGTACGATTTGAAAATTTGCGCAAAAATGCAAAAATTGCTTTTCTAAAAACATCCTTTACGTCAGCAGAAAATGGTACTATTCCTATTAAAATATTGGCGAATCAAAGTGCTGTTGTTAAAATGGGGGTTCGCGTTAAAAAGAAGATAGGATAAGTGACTATGAATTACGTGAATAGTGGGTTGAATACCCTAAACGGTTGATTTTCAATATTTATTCAAACAGTGACTCCAACTCATCGTATGAATAAGCGTTGAAAATAAAAGGAGTGTATTAACCCATTATTCGCACGAATTTTAAATAATTAAAAAAATGAAACTTAATATAACATTTTTATATACTTGTGTTCTATTTATAACGGCAAGTAATACCTCATTTGCACAACAAGAAAGCATGTTGTCACAAATGAATAAGTCTTGGCAGTTCAATAGTATCAACCCCGCTTTTTTCCCTGAGGAAAAACGTATTGCCGTAGGGCTTCCATCCTTTGGCGTGGATGCTTTTCATAGCGGTACGCTTACCTACAATGACTTTATTAAAAACGTAAATGGTAAAAGACAGGTTGATTTTGAGCAAATTATTAGTAAATTAGAACCTGAAAATAATATCAGTTATCGGCAACGTTTTGAAACTTTTTCGGTAGGCTTGCGCCTTCCAGGAATTGGGAAAACAGCGGTAAGTATCAGCCATGCTATCCGGTTGAATAGTAATACGTCCTATACTAAGGAGATGGTTCAGTTGTTTTGGGGCGGCAATGCCCAGTTTATTGGTCAAACTATCCAAATTGCGCCTGTGACCCGTACTTTCGACTGGCACGAAATAGGATTAAATGTGTCTCGTTCTTTTGGTAAATTCAGAGTAGGTGGGCGGATCAAATATTTAGCAGGCATCAGTTCTTTAATCACGGATACCGGAGCACAAAAATTAGAAGTTACGACCAGTAACGATATTTACCAATTGAATCTTAACACCGATTATGGGGTGTTTTCCTCTGGTATTATTTCAGCAATCGATACGAGCGGCTTGGGTTTTAATGTAACTAGAAATCAATTAAAGAATAAATTTTCGGGGGCTAATTCTGGTCTTGCTTTCGATGTTGGAGTGGTTTATAACATTAATGACAAACTGACGATCCACGCCTCTGTGTTGGATTTGAGCGGTAGTATTCGATGGGAAGCGGCCAATTATTTTAAGAGTAAAGCCAGTTATGATTTTGAAGGCGTAACATTACCAGGCGCTGATATCATAAACGGTGCGGACGATTTGGATTTTTCTGCTAAAGTAGATACCCTGAATGATATTTTTAAGTTTTCGAAAACAACTGTGGATTATACTACTGCGGTACCTACGCGTTGTTATGCAGGAGCGCGTTATGAAATAACTAAACGACTTGCTATTGCGGGATCCGTTTTTTATGAAACTGGATTTTTGGAGGACAAACTGGCATTCAGTTTTAGCGCACATTTTCAACCCATTAAATTGTTAAATGTAGGTATTTTATACGCGGCTAATAAAAACAAAGCAGCAAATATTGGTGCGCAAATTACGCTAAGTCCCGGACCAGTTCAATTTTTTATTGCTTCCGATAATTTGAATGGCGCATTGAAACCTTATGGCTCATCAAGGGTTAATTTCAGAACAGGATTGGCTTTTTTGATGTAATTTCCGTATGAAATTTTATAATAGTCGTATAAAAAAAACAACCCCCTGAATTTGATACAACTCAGGGGGCAACTAAACCCATTCTATCGTATGAAGTATAATATTCTTTAGAACGCATAGAATCATTTTGCGTTGCCTCAAATGAGAAAAATAATTTTGAATTCTCAAATTCGTCCTAACTTAACGCCAAATTTACAAATAAATATAGAATATGCATCGTAGAAACGCTTTGCGCCAATTAGCCATTATTTTAGGTGGCGTTACTTTGACCCCCGAAATAATGGCTAATTCGCTGGCTAAGGCCAGTAGTGGCGCTGTACTCACAGGCTTTGGCGCTGACAAACTTACACTTTTGGCAGAACTAGCCGAAACCATCATTCCTCAAACAGATACACCGGGTGCTAAAGCCGCTGGCGTACCAGAATTTATTGGTGTACTCGTAGAAGATTGTCTTCCGGCAAAGGAACAAAAAGTATTTTGGGATGGCTTGGATTCCGCTCAATCTGCTTGTATCAAAATGTTCGGCAAAAATTTTGAAGCATGTGATGAAAAACAACGCATTGCTTTTTTGACCAAATTGGAGCAAGATGCCAAAGGCAAACCTGCGCCTCAGTTTTGGGCTATGCTCAAAGGGCTTGTACTTTTTGGCTATTTCTCTTCCGAGATAGGTATGACACAAGCACTGGAATATGACCCAATTCCTGGAGAATGGATTCCTGAAATGCCCATCGATACAAATACTAAGGCTTGGGCCACTATGTTCTAATCACCTTTAAATTGCTCAAACATGAAAAAAAGAACATACGATGCCATCGTAATTGGATCGGGTATTAGCGGAGGGTGGGCTGCAAAAGAATTTTGTGAAAAAGGCTTAAAAACACTCGTTTTAGAACGCGGCCCTAAATTGGATCATATCACAGGGTATAAAACAGCACTTACACCTATTTGGGGGTTTCAGCATCATAACCGCATTACCGCACAAGAAAAAAATACAGATTACAATGTACAATCTGTTTGTTATGCTTTTAACGAAGGTACAAAACACCTCTTTGTAAAGGACAGTGAAAATCCATACCAACAAAAAAA
>JAAFHO010000728.1 GCA_013297575.1 Chitinophagales bacterium | reverse complement strand
ATTAGACGATGTTTATCAGGTAAAAAAGGCGTATTCCGAACAGGTGTATGCTTTTAATATGGGGTTGATTAAATTGCGCTATTTGGCGGGGAATTAAAGCACATACACCTATTATGAAATATTTATCACTCATACTTTCCATCCTCTTGTCCGCCACTTTGACCCAGGCACAAGAAGCCCATACGCACGCCGACGGCACTACGCACGCCGCCCACGGTGATGATAGCAAGGCAACAGATAAAGGCAATCCGAAACCCGCGACAGACCATTTTACGGTGTATGGCCAATCGGATAAATACGAATTAACGCTCTATTATCCTGAAATAACCGCCGGAACAGAAGCACACCTGACGCTTTATGTGGCCGATTATCATACCAATCGCCCGATCGAAAAAGCGGAATTGAAGATCGCAGCCCTCGAAACGGCAGCCGCTACCTTTGAAGTGCATCCGCAATCGCCAGGGGTGTATGAACTGCACGCTACTTTTCCCGAAAATAAAAACTATACCCTAAGTGTACAAGTCAGCCACCCCAACGGCGCCGATCTGATCGGTATAAAAGACATTATGGTGGGTCAAAAACTGGTCGCTGAAGCCGCAGTTGTACCGCATACCCATTCGCATGGCTGGATGTGGTTTATCGGCGGATTAGCCTTGGGTATTTTGGCGATGTGGTTTATCGGGCAACGTAGAAATCGGGTATTGACGACCTTGCTGTTCCTTGTAAGTGCTTGGTTATCAACCCCAAATTGGAATCCAGCCTTTGCGCATGGCGATGAAGAATACGGCCCAAAATCGGGTGGTGGTTACGGAAAAATGGTATTTGCCCCTAAAGAAACCCAGTTTTTATTTGAAATAGAGACCCAACCCATCCTCATCGGCGATTACCACTCTGCCACGACTATGTTTGGTACAATTGTCCCTGCCTCGGGCGGTATGGGTGCTGTGGTGGCTCCTCAAAACGGGCGCATTACAAAGGTGCAGGTGAGCGTTGGCCAAACCGTGCGCGCTGGTCAAGTGCTCGCTACACTCCTCCAAAATATTGGTACGCCCGATCAAGTAGGTATTGCGAGCAACAATGCCGGACTAGCCGTACAAATAGAAACCGCCAAAACCCGTGTTACCGCCACCAAACGCGAACTGGATCGCATTAAAAAGATAGCGGATATAGCAGCGGGCCGCGATGTGCAGTTGGCCGAAGCCAATTATAATACCGCCTTAAGCGAATTACAAACGCTCGAAAACAGTGCCGTAGGTGCCAATACCAGTGCGAATAACCGCTCCATTGCCCTTATTGCGCCTATTTCGGGGACGGTAGGCGCATTTGTACTCACGTCTGGGGCGGAAGTGATAGCGGGGCAAACCTTGTTTTCGATCACCAATATCAATAAGGTATATGTAGAAGCGCAGGTCTATGACCGCGATGTAGCCGTGGTGCATTCGGGTAATAAATTTGTGGTCACTTGCAGCAGCGACGACCATAAATCCGCCGAAGTTCGCCTGATTGCGCAGGCACAAACCATGAATGCGGGTAACCAAAGTCAGCGCGTGCTGTTCGAGATGGATAACCCGCGTGGCGAGTTCAAAATTGGTGAATTTGTGACACTTAAAGCCTTGGATAACAGCACTTTGCGTCAAATAACAGTGCCCAACTCTGCCCTGACAGAAATAAACGGTAAAACGGCTGTTTTCCTCAAACATGCACCAGAAGAATACGAATTGGCTTTTGTCCAAACCGGCGAAGACGATGGCACGCGGACGTTGATTTTGAAAGGCATTACGGAAGATGAAAAAGTGGTGATTCGGGGTGCGTATGAGGTGAAGATGATGTTTTTGAACCAATAGGTTTTAATTTTGTATGCTAAATTTTTGTATAAATGATACGACTAACAGAGCAGCAATACGCGCAATTGCAACAAACCGTACTCGAAATGAGCCAAAAACTGGAAGAATGGCGCATACTCAACACATCTGCGCAAGCTGCTAACAATAAAAAAAATATTGTTCAACGTCTTTATGGTATCTTAGCCGTTGACGCTACTTGTAAAGATAAGGATATATTGGCTGATGAGTTGATTAAAAAGCATTTAGGCTAGTGATTCTCGGTTTGCAAAAAATATTAACACGCTACGGGTGGATTGATTATTTTAGGGAATTTTGATCTTTAAAAAAAGCCTCATTGGTTCGATATTAAGCCAATAGTCTTATCGTACTCAACCCCCAAGTGCCTACTCACAAAATGTACCTTTTGTCGGGGCGGTACCCCCAGCCCCTACAATTTACTAGAAATTGATGGTTTGCTTATACCAATATCCCATTTTGCCCAAGAATAGATATTCTGCTACCCAACAAAATTTCAAAGTTAGGTCAAAGGGGGGGGAGTGCAAAATTGTCGGGGTGACAAAAAAAGTCGCCCCGACAATAGTCCAAATACTGTACCCCCACGCACTTGAAGGTCTCAATAATGCCAAAATTTAGGCGCAATATTCAACGATCTCCAAGTGAATACTTATCGAATATTAGGATATTGTCGGGGCGACTTTTTCTGTCACCCCGACAATTTAGTTGAAATCTATTGTTTAAGTTGAAATCCATAGTTTGCACTCATAAAATATCATATCTCGATTTTGCCACGCACTCAATTATCCTCACGACTTAGGTCAATCAAAGCCGAGCGGTTGTCGAGCGCAGCCGAGACAGCCATTGCCGAACCTTTATACGACTGTACCACAATTTTTGGTTTTAATTCGATCACCACATCCGTGCGGGTGCAAGCGACCCACTGCACAAATCGGGAGCATTGGTCGCGGTCGTTCCATTCGGGATCGGAAGCGGCTACCCCTACGCCCAATAATGTGCCATTGGGCAAAGCAGCGATCAGAATATCGCCTTTTTGGACGCGAATACAATAGCGGTGTAATACAGTAAGTGTGCTTTTGGGTACGTTTTGGCGCAATAACCATTGGGCAAAAATATCGGCATCCCAAGTGCTACCCAGCGCGGCAGTAGGCACTTTTTGAGGCAAAATAAGGGTATGTCGCTGTGTTTCTAGCGTATTTTGCCATAAGGATGCGTCTGCT
>JAAFHO010000727.1 GCA_013297575.1 Chitinophagales bacterium | reverse complement strand
ATCAGCAGCGGTGTCCCAACTAAATTTTGCTCGTTGTACTTTACCGCGTTCGATCAAGGCATTGCATAGTGCATTATCCTGCCAAAGTTGTATTAAACCATTGGTTAAAGCCGTTTCGTCCATCGGGTCAATGAGTAACGCAGCATCACCCGCCACCTCTGGCAATGCGGTTACATTGGAAGTGAGTACCGGAACATCGCACTGCATGGCTTCTAACACTGGCAAACCAAAACCTTCGCTCAAAGACGGATACACCAAAGCCAAGGCCGAACCCATGATCCGTGGCAGATCCGCGTCGTTGATATATCCTAGTATTTTAATGTCCTTTTTATAGGCCGAAGCATCATAAGCATCGGTTACCTCACCGGTATGCCAAGCAAAACGACCTCCCAACAGCAATTGCGCAGGTGCGCTGGTCGCTGCCTTGAAGGAGGAAAAAGCCCGAATCAAACGAGGAATATTTTTACGGGGATGAATAGCACCTGTGTAAAAAAAATACGGTTGTCCTTCGCTGAATTGTTGCAAAGTATCGATCCGTACTTGCTCGCTCACAGGCTCAAAAATAGTACGGCATCCATTATAAGCCACCCGTATTTTATCGGGATTGGTGCCGCACGTGGCCACAATACTCGATTTTACGTACTCCGAAATGGTCAAAATTCGATTGGCGCGCGCAATATACTGCCGCTGGTACCGATCATAATATATACGGTGTATCCACTTGATTTGCTCTGGCATTTGAAGCATAATCACATCGTGAATGGTAAGCAAAGTGGGTACTTTGGAAGAAAGGCTCAAAAAATTATCCGGCGAGAAAAAAACATCTGCTTTCCATTGCGCAAGTGCGCGGGGTACACCGTATTCGAACCAAGCATAAAAAAGCAATGGATGACGCGCTGGTGGGAAAACCACACGCGGTACTACCTTATCTGAATATACAAATGAGGTATCGTAAGGACGATCGAACAAAAACAAATATTCGTGCTCGGGGTATTTTTGCACCAATCGCCAAAGCAACTCGTGGGTGTACCAACCAAAACCCTCTAAACGGCCTGGTAGTAGAAAACGCGTATTGACGGCTATTCTCAATTGTGGATAAATATTTTTCGCAAACCTCTTGAATTGGTTTACTTTTGCAGGCGCAAAATTCTAAAATATGCTTGACATTTCATCAGTTCAATTAAAAAGACTCGCTACGGCGTGGGTAGGTAACAAAAATCGCTACGAAGGGGTCAATATTCCTAGTCAAACACTCACTTCGCTCCACCACGTGGCCGAAGAACTCATGATTACGGCTTTTCTCAAACCTTTTGAAAAAACCGAGGAGTTCTTTTATTTCCACCACGATGAAGACGTAAGCAACCACCCTGTTTATCAATCTTGTATGACCATCTTTGCCGATCCCGAGCAATTGTCCACCGAAATGGTGCAATTAGCCCAAAGATTGTACGAATATGCAGAATTACCAAAGATACGAGGTGGCGAGTTTTTTGCTGCCTATTTTGACAATGTTATTTTACAAGGCGAACCCGTACAGGCCATCGCATTGGTCAAAATACAAACCAAAGAGCCTTACCTTAAAGTAGAACGCTCTACGGATTCCTTTGCCATTAGTGTCATTGAAGGTATTCCAACTCATAAACTGGAAACTGCAGCCATTATTTTTAACCTCGACGAAGCCGAAGGTTACCGGATTTGTGCGATAGACAGCGTTTCCAAAAAAGATGAACGTTCGTTTTGGAAAGACGAGTTTTTGCGTGTACGCCCTATTGAAGACAATTATTTTAATACACGCCACCATATTAGTATGTCCGGCGAGTTTATCAATGAAAAATTGGTAAATCAATTTGATATTGATCGTGCCGATCAATTGGATGTTTTATACCGATCTGGGTTATATTTTAAAGAAAACGAAGAATTTGAACTAGAAGATTATGCCAAAACATTGTTCCCAGAACCAGAACAACAAGAGGCATTTTTAGAATTCCGAGATAGTTATTCAAAAGCATACGCCGTTCCATTGGAAGAGAAATTTGATATCAGCGACCAAGCCGTAAAAAAAGAGTTTAAAGTGCTAAAAAGCGTGATTAAATTGGATAAAAATTTCCATATTTATGTACACGGTCGCCGCGATCTGATCGAACGAGGCTTCGATGATGATAAAGGAAAGAAATATTATAAAGTGTTTTTTGATGAAGAAGAGGTGTAAGGCGTGATTTATGTGGTGAAAAGATCACACAATTAAGTAAACTAACATTAATTAATAGTTTTGCTTAATTTTTAAACCATATATTTTTTATGAAACTAAACCATCTTTGTATCGCGCTATGCATGTGCATAGGGCATACCCTTTGCGCACAAGAAGTGCTGAGCAGCTCGCTTGATAAGATTCCAACCACTTGGAAAGGCAAAAAGTTTGAACTGAGCAAACAATACCCAACAACCGTCACTGATGAACCGCAGCCTTGGAAAAGTTTTGACTTCAAAAAACAACCTTTGGAATACATCAATGCCGTTAAAAAGTACGTATTAGAAGGCAATTTAGAATCTGATTGGGTGTTCAAAAACAATAAAGTACGCAAATGGTACCATGCACCTGCTATGGTTTGGGGGCAAAATGGCCGCGAATTTATCAATGGTCTTACCCGTGAGCGCAGTAGCCGTCCGGGCGAATTGCATCCGAACCAAACCAATTCCTGCCAAAACTGGGCGGTAGGCTTTTACAATCCCAAAGGCGGGCAAACCATCGGTAAAATATACGCCAATCCCAACGCGCCGAATACAGCACTGGCTACTTTCCCTGAAGGAACGGTCACCGCAAAACTACTCTTTACCAACGCTTCCACCACAGAAGTGCCGTATATGAAAAACGCCTTTGAATGGCAGGCCAATATACACACCGCTCAAAGGGGCACCAACGACCGTTCGCCCGCAACTGTTCGTCTTTTGCAAGTGGATATCGCCGTAAAAGACAGTCGTGCCACCAATACGGATTGGATAATGATGACTTTTGCCTATAACGATAAAGCACCGGGAACTACCCCTTGGGACAAATTAGTACCCGTTGGTATCCAGTGGGGC
>JAAFHO010000726.1 GCA_013297575.1 Chitinophagales bacterium | reverse complement strand
CAATGAATCCACGGTTCTGCGTGCTTCTGCATCTAGTGGCACGCTGTTATCACCACATGATGTAGCGAAAATAATCATTAGAAATATAAAATACTTCATTACTGTTTTGATATTTAACCACATATTAAGGTGCGTGGTTAGAGAAAATTTTTCCACATCATGCTTTCTACTGGGCGTACCGTGCGTTCATTGTATTTGGCATTACTCTTTTTGTTGTAGTAATTGACAATATCGCCCTCCACCAAAAAATAGATCAATTGGCCAATGGGCATACCCGCATATACACGCACGGGATGCACGCACGAGATTTCAAGCGTCCAGGTATTACAAAAACCCACATCGCCTTTACCCGCAGTTGCATGAATATCAATACCCAGCCGGCCGATACTACTTTTACCTTCTAAAAAAGGGACTGCGCCATGTGTTTCGGTGTATTCTTCAGTGACACCAAGGTATAAAGTACCCGGTTGCAGTACAAAACCTTCTTCTGGAATATCGAAATGGTTCACTTCATTGTGCTTTTTCGCATCCAAAACATGATCCTTATAGACCGCCAGATGGCTGCCTAAATGCACATCGTAGGAATTAGTACCCAGACATTCTGGGCGAAAGGGTTCAATTACAATGGCACCAGTGCCAATCGCTTCTGCTATTTTTTGATCTGTTAATATCACTTTTATTAAAATTTTGCGGCAAAGGTAAAAAATTAACTCCATTCCTACCCCAATTGGCTACCTTTGTACTCCGAGGAACGTAAAAACAATAATTTATCACACCTTATTGTTTTCTCATTCCTATTTCAATTTTCATTTTCAATATGATACTGAACCAACGCACACAGGCACTACGCGCACAAGTCGAAGATGCCGTTAA
Source organism: Chitinophagales bacterium (assembly GCA_013297575.1). Lineage (GTDB taxonomy): Bacteria > Bacteroidota > Bacteroidia > Chitinophagales > Saprospiraceae > M3007. The sequence continues at coordinate 2,213 of JAAFHO010000726.1, read as the reverse complement.
GGAATTACACCAACTTAGTCAGGAAATTGGACACAAAGAACTGTCCGCAATGGTGGGCGATCTGCGCAATAGAATGACCGATCCGTTTATGTTTGTTATTGTAGGTGAGGTAAAAGCAGGTAAATCTAGTTTTGTCAACGCCTTACTCGATACTGGTCGCGATATTTGCGCCGTGGCACCTCAGCCAATGACGGATACGATCCAACAGATTGTTTACGGCGAGCAGGAACAAATTACGGTTGTAAATCCCTATTTAAAAAAGATATTCCTACCTGTCGAAATCCTTAAAGAAATTGCAATTGTAGATACTCCTGGCACCAATAGTATTGTGGCGCAACACCAAGAGGTGACAGAACGATTTGTACCCGCCAGCGATTTAGTGCTTTTTGTGTTTGAAGCGAAAAATCCATACCGACAATCGGCTTGGGACTTTTTTGATTTTATCCATACAGATTGGCACAAAAAGGTAGTGTTTATCTTGCAACAAAAAGACCTTATGTCGCCCGAAGATTTGCTGGTGAATGAAAAAGGATTGTATGATTTTGCTGTAAAAAAAGGCATTGCAGAACCCACGATTTTCAGTACAAGTGCGAAGGCCGAACTGGATGGTCATTTTGACCAAAGTGGTTTCTCGCTGGTGCGCGACTATATCCGTACGCATGTTACGGGCGGCCGCGGGGCAGCACTCAAATTACGCAATAATATCACCACTTCTTATGGTATTTTGGATCGTATCAGAACAGATTTGGATACCCGCAGCGAACAATACAAAACCGATACTGCTTTCCGCAATGATATTGTACAAACGCTTGAAAATCAAGAGAAAAAGTCGAATAACCAAGCCAATATTTTGATCGAAAACCTACTCAACGGCTACGATAGAACGACCAAAAATATCGGGCAGGAATTGAGTGACGGCCTATCTTTCCCGAGTATGCTGAAACGCTCTTTTATGGGCATTTTTAGCAAGCAAGCGTCCATTACGGATTGGTTGGATGAACTAAGCAAAAAATTAGAAGTCAATTTGAATGCCGAACTGAAAAGCAAACTCAGCGATGGCGTGGTAGATTTAGCCGATTCCGTGCAGCAAATGGCCAAAATGATCGATTTAAAAATCAAACAATCCAATACTGTGGTGCGCTCCGATCATTATATTTTTGAGGATATTGCAGACAAGCGCGCTGCTACTTTAAAAGAATTGCAAGAAGCATTTTCTAAGTTTATGAGCCGTTCAGATAGTTTTACCGATGAGCGTTTATTTCCTGAAAATGCTAGTATTTCGCCGAGTATCGCTGCTGGTAGTGGCGCAGCAATCATTGGCCTGATCTTGGCTGGTGTAACCCAAACGGCGGTTTTTGATATTACAGGTGGCGTATTAACGGGTATTGGCTTGTTGTTTGCAGGAATAACGGCAGGTATGCAACGCCGTAAAATTGTTTCTGGATATGATTCGGAAATTGCCAAAGGCAGGGAGCGCATGGCCGAAGCATTGGAGCAAAAATTAAAATATTATATCCGATCTATTAAAGGTAAAATTGGGGATAACTTTCTGGAATTGGATGCTTTGCTCGAAACAGAAGAAAAACAAATTGCGCATTTTGAAGCCCAGTATTCGGGTGTTTTAGGAAGATTGAAAGAGATTGATGGGGCATTAGTGGTTTAGGGGAGATTCCACACCGCGGTGGGCATAGGTTTGGGATTTCGGTAGGGTTTAATGGAAGAGGATAGTTAGGTTTTAATATAAAAACATCAGGTGCAGCGCACCGTAATATTTGTAGCCAAAACATCAGGTGCAGCGCACCGTAATATTTGTAGCAAAAACGGACAAAATCATGTTAGAAGGTGCAGCGCACCGTAATATTTGTAGCAAAAACGGGCAAAATCAAGTTTGAAGGTGCAGCGCACCGTGACATTACATTTAATATTACGGTGCGCTGCACCTTCAAAACGCGCAAAATTTATCATTGCTACAAATATTACAGTGCGCTGCACCTTCAAAAAGAAAACCTTACCGCTGCTAGCGAGGATATTGATTTTAAACAAACTTTATTATACTTTTGCGGGTCATTAGCACAAAATTCATTTCTATGTATCAGAACCCAGCAGGTAAGGATTTAGCCATTCAATACAATCTTATCGAAAATGTATATGAGGGATTAGAGCAATTCAAAGCGGCACTCGTATTGACCAATAATGGCACTGAGGTGCTATCG
>JAAFHO010000735.1:2617-3031 GCA_013297575.1 Chitinophagales bacterium | reverse complement strand
AAAGCACCATACCGCCAAATTGTACGAGTACGCGCTAAACCAGCCTCGCATGGTTTTATCAAATTTAGCATTAAACAACGCCCGAATCTGCCACTGGGAACAATCATCCATAATTCGGCTGCCATTTATTTTGATTTTAACGAACCCGTTATCACCAATACGACACAGCATACCATCGGAGTTGAGTATATCCTTTCCGGTGTTGATGCGCCTAATACACCATTGGCGTATACGACACTTACGGTAATGCCCAATCCGGTGAACACCCCAACAAAACTTGTTTTTAAAGGCGTAAATGTAGAAAATGGTCGTTTTGAACTGCGCAATAGTCAAGGCAGCAGCATTGTTCGCCAAAATATGAAAGGGAATAGCGTGGATTTAGCAGGACACAATTTGCCTGCTGGCATCTATTTT
>JAAFHO010000735.1:0-2607 GCA_013297575.1 Chitinophagales bacterium | reverse complement strand
GATGGCACACGGATGGTGGGTATTGGAAAATTGATGGTGCGGTAGGATGGGTATAATTTGTTAAAAAGTTATATTGGAGCGCAAAAGAGGCTTTTCATAAGCAAATGCAAGAGATTTAGAAATACTGCTCTATTGGCAATTTATGAGACAGCCTCTTTTAACGTGGGTGCAAAGTAAAAACATAGATATTACTCACAGAAAAAAGGATAAGATCCCAATGTTTTTCCTAATTTTGTACCATGCTTACACCTTCTTTTTTCTTTAGGATTGCTTTATTAATATGCTGTACCACTCAAATTGCTCATGCCGACGAGTACTCGGTATTTAGTTTTATTGAATTATCTGCCATGAGCGATGAGATTTTGGTTGTTCGGCCAGATTTCGAAAATGCTCCATGGATTAAACGCAAGCCCAAAAGTTCTTATACCACCGATGGTTATTTGTTAAAGGTATGCGTCATCGAAGTATTGCGTTCAAAGCATTTAAAAGTAGGCGATACGATATTGATAGATGATTATGGTATGTACAATTGGCCAATAAATACGATATTGGCCAACGAAAACGATACAAAAATGCTTGTTTTTTGTACCAACAAAGAAAAAGGAAATGAAAATCCCTACGATGGATTACCTTCAATGTATCTCCATTCATCGGGTATTCGGTTAATGAACGCCAACAACTTGATTTATTATGTTTTTCAAACCAACAACCCCGGAAACTTTAACTTTTATGAAGCCAAACTAGACACTACTTTTTTCCCTTATCGCAATTCCGGCGAAATGCTCGAAAACGTAAAACTCCAAATCCGTAAAATTGATACCTTAGTCATGTTCCAAAATATGGAAGATGAGGATAAAATGGTTGAATTACTCATCAATTGGGTACGGAACAATAGCACAACCTTTAATGACAATGATTTTTCCTGGAATTGGGGATTTGAAAATTTCCCCCCATTAATCATACTTAAACATTGTAGCAACTGTGCCAATATTTGGAAAGGAGTAGTGCTACAGGAACAGATATTCGATAACCGCTATTCTGATATTTTTGGGGAAAATTCCTATGAAAGTATGTTTTCAGCAGTGTTTAGTACTAATAAGCAACCACCTAGGTACTGTGTTTACTTTATGCTGGAAAAATTCCTGACCGCGCCTACAGCTGCACAACGCAGCATTGCTTACGATATACTAGGGTCGTATGAATATGGCGTATTATCTCAACAAGAATCGATAAATACTTTCCCATTGATCCAAAAACATTTTTTTAGCGTTTCTCCTACCCAACAACTTAGGATAGTGGAGTATTATATGGAAAGAATGACCCAAAAAGAACGGTTCAAGGAATCATACGTCGAATTAGTACCGGGTTCTTTTGAGTTTTTCAAACAGGTCTATTTTACCAGCATACCGAACACGCCTGTTTGGAAACAATTGGATTTATTGCTTTGGAAATGATCGCTTTATTGACTTCTACCAAGGCCATCCGCCGATTTTATTTAGAAATTAAGGTTTTTATTGTAGTTTTGCGACAATTCAAATATTATTCTGTAAATATTTAATGTCTTCAATATGCGCATATTTCTTACATTTTTCTGTATTTTATTACATTTTTCCGCATTTAGTCAACCTAAATTGAAAGAATATTCATACCAAATTGACTTAAATATTGGTGCTTCGCCCATGATAACCATTGACCATTCACAGGCCTTGATTCAAGCGGCAATATCTGGTACTCCTTATATTATTAACTACAAATTCAAAGACTCTTTGGTAACTTGGATGGATACATTATCCCAAAATATTCCGCTCCAACAATATATCCGTGACGAAAATGGAAAAGCCCTTAAATTGATTAGACCGACAAAAGGCAATCGGAAGAATAAATTCCAAAAATTACTTCCTGGTATGGACCACCAACAATTGGCCACTAAGGTTGTTGACCTAAACAATGACAAGAAAAAAGATGTCGTGTTAGTGGGAAAGGGTATAATGCCTAGATTCTTGGACAGCACCTCAATGTACTACTATTTAAAACCATATCTAAATAAAAATGAAAACTATGAAGACTTTCATGGGTTGTGGTTGACCACAGAAATAGAAGGCTTTTTGATCACTTCCATTTTAGTAGATGGCCTTCCTATTATTTTTGTTATTTATGAATATGAATCTTTAAAAAGAATGAAAATGATGGTTAATTTGAAAACGCCTATCGTTTTACCTTTATCTGATGGTGATATTATTGGATATTAACAAGAAGTATTAAATCTACCCTTTTTCACTTTTCCCAGTCCTGATTAAACCGCAGATCAAAAAGCACTTGATATACACGATCCAAACCAAAAGTGCCAATCATTCCATAATCTTCTATTTTTTTCACTTTACCGCCATCATAAGTGACGGTTAAGGTACAGGTTTGATCGTCAGTCCAGTGAACGCTGTACTTATTGTTAAGGTTTTCAAAACTGGTATAGTTGAGGAGTTGGACAATTGCATCGTAGTCTGGATAAGGATCATAATAGTATTCAAGCGCAGGTTTTCTTTTTAATTTAACAATCCTGAATAATGCTTTTCCATGATAAACGCTATTACTCAGCCAGTGTAATTGGCA
>JAAFHO010000724.1 GCA_013297575.1 Chitinophagales bacterium | reverse complement strand
GAGTTGCTAACATCTCAAATATCAAACCAAATGATGAGTTAGATCCCTTTGGCAGATAATCAAAAGCACTAGAATAACCTTGCACTAGATTTGATTCGAGCGGGAAACTAGTGTATCCAACGGATATTTGTCGCGTTTTTTGAGCGAACAGATCGTGGTTGGAGCAAAAAGAGACCATTAAAATGGTCAAAATAGATAAATACTTCATGTTGTTTGATATTGTTTAAATGTTGTCAATTACCCGACACCGTAAATTTGTTAATTTAATAAATTGTTTAAATTTTTGAACTAAAAATCATTGTTTATAAATTGATAACAATTGTGTTTACTTAAATGTATAAATCATTTTGTTAATATTTATAAATAATTAATGTTCAGTTCAAAAATTTAAACAAATTTAATGTGCCTCAACCATCTCTAATATTTAAGGATGCGGCTTTTTATGTTTACAATAAAATACTTTTATATTCTCAATAAAGTAGATTATTGCGTATTTAAAAGGATTAAATTAATTCCTTTATTGCCGCAAAGTATTTTATTTATAATTGATTTATGACTTCATTTGCAGATGCAACACCACCACCTATAGCACCACCAACGGGGCCACCAGCGATAGCACCACCTGCTGCGCCAACTAAATCCTTTAAAACCACTTTCAGCCATTTAGGGATAGCACTGTTACTTCTAAATGCATTTGCTTTTTGACTATGAGGACTTACTGAATTGATCCCCCAAAAATTGCCAGATTTTTGACTAGACCAGTAAAAGCAACTGTAACGCGTTGTAGCAGTAGCACAAAGTAAAGCTACCTTTCCGCTTTCTGTTAATCCTCGATCAGCTAAAATTGAAGTCTCAATTGATTTTACTGCAGTATAAATTTCCTCAGGAGTAGTAAGATTATTAACTACGTCCTCAAGTTTTTGCTGATAGCCCGCTTCAACAGTCATTCTCAAACTATTGAACTCTGCTACCATAGAGAAAGTAGGGTTGGTGAGTACTTTAGAAATAGTACCTGTGGACAAAAATGCATTAACATCAAATTTACTATCAATAATTCCAGCAGAAACGCCATAATTTTTCATTGTTGACGGAACTAGTGAAAGTTTTGTTGCCTTAGAAGCATCAGATGCTACATTAGCAGCATAGTAGGCCAAAAAGTCATTGTGCTGCTTCCCAATATAATCATAAGGATTCTTTGAATTGGTATGCGATTGTGCGAAAGTACTGATGGTTGTTGCTACGAATAGCAGCAGAAATAGAATCTGTTTCATTGTTATTGTATAAAAAAAATAAATCGCCTACTCTAATCGCTTTTCGGCTGCCGCGTCCGTACTCTATTCAGGATTTTCCGGTGTACTCCTATGTAATATCAATAGTTTAATGCCTACTCTTTTATACGTTTTTCGGCTGCCTCGTTTGTTTTCTTTTGGTGGTTTTCAAGATCAAAAAAATGTAGTCAGACTCGCTTCTTATACATCTTACCATACTTCCCAGGTGCAGTAAGGCAGAATGATTAGTCGCTTGTTTTCGTTTTGGGTATTGTACAAAGTGTTCCCTTGGCTTGTAGTAGTCGTTTTATTTCAATTTAGGTTACTCTTTGTAAATGCATTGTTTTTATTCGTTTTTAGGTTATTTTTTGTAAGCGATTGTCTCCATCTCGTTTTAGTATGCTGTTCGTAGTGCCTTGCTTCCTTTCCGTTTTTGTTGATACAAAGGTATGGGCGGTTTTCAAGGTCGTTACCGACAGTTTATCATCAAATTTTTGCCGTTTTTGCGAAAAAAAACCTTCAAAAAACGACTTAACTTAATGATTATCAACTATTTGCGTGTTTTTATTTTGGTCGCGGATGGTGTAATTTATTAACCTAAAATAATCTCATCTCCTCCAATATAATTCAACATCTCTTTTTGTTCTGGTTGACTCAATTGGTGCCATTGATTTTCAGATTGTAAATGTCCAAGTTGTAATAACAATGTGATAATAATTGCGATCATAGTGTTTGTAATAATTTTGTAGTGAATGTTAAAGTTTGAATTTTTTTTTATCAAAATTTGCAATACACTTAAAAACACTGTATATTTGTATTGTGTTTGACAGATATTTAGCGTGTAATGTTTGCTTTGATGATACAAAGGTGGGGGTGTGAAAAAAAAATGTTACCGACAGTTTATCCTTCTAAATGCGTGATAATTTATCTTTGTTTTGATGCTGTTCTTGTTGTAAGTGTTTGATTATCATTTTTTTAATAGCGTTTAATTGATTAACATTTTGGTCGCGCTACAACCAAAAAAAAATAAAATTGACATCAACTTTTAAATAATTCTTCGTTTTATCGCTCCTATGCTAGTAAAAAGTCTTAACGAAATCGCTCCGTTGATCGGCCAGCGCGTACCCGAAGCCCGCAAAATCCTGAGTTTTTTGTGCAAGGGCAAATTAGAAATAATGGCTATTTTTGACCATTTTCAACTACACACACATGCCAGTATAGAGGAAGCCGCACAGGCTGTAAATGGTGTTGAACTGAGTAGCTTTAAAAAATATGGCAGTCAGTTGCTTCGTTACCTGAAGCAAATGGTCTCTTTGATCGTCACTCCAGAAAGTACTGTTCTTGAAAATATTGCTGTTGATATGCAATTAATCCGTATCCTAGAGCCCCATGGCAGTAATAATACGGTAAGAAAAATGGGTTTGGAGATGTTAGAAGAAGGGCTTAAACATGAAAGGCCATCCTGGGTTGTAGATGCGCTCCGGGTATTGATGCGCAGCTATTCTGATGCGGGGTACGACCGGATTAAAGAATTTGATGAGTATAACATCTTATTGCTTGAATATGACGAATATTTATCTATTCAAAATCATGCCGAGCGATTATGTCTTATTCATACGTCACTCAAACAACGGAAAAAGAGTAATAATAAAGAAATGATTGAGCACCTTAGAGTTTCAGAGGAATTCCTTAGAGCTCATAACGGGCAGATAAAATCGTTCCCTTTTCATGTGTATTATTATATTATAGCATTTGATTTGTTTTTTATAACAGGTCAATATCAATCTGCTTATAATTTTGTTCAGCAAGCCATCGAATATTTTAAA
>JAAFHO010000725.1 GCA_013297575.1 Chitinophagales bacterium | reverse complement strand
TCAACCGCCAAGATTGATTTGGTGGCTTATCACCCCGAAAAAATGCAGTACGAGTATACTGCTGCTACCGAGCAACTGGCAGTATTCCCAGAGCAATATTACCCTGCATCAAAAGGGTGGAAATGCTACTTAAATGGTCAACCATACAACGATATTATCAAAGCAGATTACATGCTTCGTGCCTTGCGCGTACCCGCAGGACAAAATATGAAACTAGAAATGCGCTTTGAGCCAGCCTCTTGGCGGATAGGTAGTACTTTGTCGATAATCGGTTCTTTACTTACATTCTTGTTAATTGGTTTGGGCTTGTTCTTTAAGATCAAATCGGGTACAATTTCCAGTACCGAACCACTTGTCGATACGGTGGTGGAAGCCCCCAGCGCTGCCGTCGTTACCCCAAAGAAAAAATAAGAATCTTGGCCAAATAAAATATCAAAAAATCCTTGGTAGAGTGTCGGTACGACTCGCTGTCTAATGTCGGCAACTTAGCAATAATCCAACATACGAGTGGTTGGATTATTGCTAAGATAACGGTGGGTCAAGACAAGCGTTTTGCTGCCACCTCAAACATTGAAGAATGGGCAGAATCGCCACAAGCATAGTACAAATTTGATTATTTGTACTTCATCATCACCCGATTATTCCAGTGTTGGTTTTCGGGTATTTCCTTGCCATTGAGGTCCTTATTCGGAAAGAGTGGATCTGCTTCTCCATATACTTCTACAAAAAGGCGAATTGCTTTTATTCCCTTGTTAATGAAATAGTTGCGTACATTTTTGGCGCGTTCTGCGGCCAATACATTATTGTCTTCCGCGCTGCCTTTATTGTCCGTAAATCCCATAATACGGAGTTCTTTTTTAGGGTCTGTCTTGAGAAGGTTGTATATTTTGTCCAATTTTGTCAAGGTCTCATTGTCAAAATTGGATTTTCCATCTTCGAAATAAACCGAGCGTACCGGATTCGGCACCGATTCGTCGTCCACGGGCTTTACACGCCCAGAGTTGTAAGCACAATTGCCTTCGGAAAGCACTTTTTCAACTTCGTTATCAATAATTACAGGGTTGGAAAAGCCACGGTCTCTGAGTTGAGATTGGATGTCTTCCGCTTCTAGTCGTGTTTTATAACCATCCAACATGTATTTCCAAAGTCCTCCCGAACTACGTACAATCGTAACGCCTTCCACTCCGCGATCCGTGAAGTAGGAATTACTTACGGTATCTGAGAAAGCAGCGATTTGAATACGAAAATTTTGAGCCTGAATGGCGCAGGAGTACAAACCAAAAATGCAAAGTAAAACGATGCGCATAATGCAAAAAGACTTGGTGTTTATCGTAAAGAAAGCGCAAACATACAGTATTTTTTGATAAATTTGACGACCTTTGCACACAAACAATACAATTAAAGTAGATATTATGCCTAAAACCGCGATTATTATTGGCGCCACCGGCCTTACCGGCACGGCATTATTAAACCAATTATTGGAGCATCCAGCCTATAGCCAAGTGACCATTTTGGTGCGTCGAGAAATGCCCTTACAACACCCGAAATTAAAGCAGATCATTTTTGATTACGATGCACCCAACGCAAGTTTGATCCAAGGAGACGATCTATTTTGCGCTATGGGTACTACATTAGCCAAAGCGGGAAGTAAAGCCGCACAATACAAAATTGATTGTACTTATCCTGCCGAAATAGGGTATTTGGCCAGAGCAAATGGTGTTAAACGCTATTTACTCGTTTCTTCCGTAGGAGCAGATGCCAATTCTAGCAACTTTTACCTTAAAACCAAAGGCGAATTGGAGCAAAAAATCCAGGCCCTCGGCTTTGATCGATTTGTGGCGGCGCGTCCCTCGTTTTTGCTAGGAGATCGAGCAGAATTTCGTTTAGGCGAGCGCATCGGTATCGTCATTGCCAAAATAGTTAGTCCATTGTTGATGGGTGGATTACGCAAGTACAAGGGAATAGCAGTCAGCGATCTCGCCAGCGCGCTCATCCGTATGGCCAATGATGGTAAAACTGGCATCGATTTTCCAGAATTTGATGCATTAATGGGGTATTAAGTATGTCCAAATACTTAATACCACTAAACCAATTTTTAATAAACGATGGTACAAAGATTTCTCTTCTTGCTTTTGTTGTTAGCAACCCTTGGCGCACAAGCCCAACAAGCCCCGCGCCTCTCACAATTTAACTTTGCAACAGCATTGTATAACCCGTCGGCTGCTGGGGCTACGGATCAATTAACGATTGGTGGCGCTTTTCGCGGCCAATGGCTCGGAATTGATGGCGCACCCAACACGCAGGTTTTATTTATCGATAAATCAACCGATCGCGTTGGGTTGGGTTTTCAAATGCGCAATGACAAAGCAGGAAATCTTGGTATCTCCGATTTTAATGCGGCATATGCTTATAAATTACCGCTGACCAGTACATTAGTATTGCGCGGAGGCGTTGCGGCGAGTGTGGCCAATTGGCGAAATAATTTTTCCAATTTGCTTTTGGATGATACAGATGACCCTCAGTTTTTAAATAATTATAACCGCTGGTTGCCCAATTTTGGCGCTGGAGTTCAATTACAGCACAACAAATGGCAAATCGGATTTGGTGTGCCTCAACTATTTGAGCATAACCTAAACGAAACAAATAATGCCATTGCCGCCCATACGTTTAGGCATTATTTTATCCATGTAAATGCTAATATCGAATTGAATGACAATCAGTTGCAAATTCAGCCGCAAATTGTACTGGTCAATTCAACATGGTTTAACAAAACAAAAGAAGCAGCACAATATAAAATTGGATCGCCCACTACCGCCGATTTTGGCGTAACAGCAATTGTACAAGAGCAATGGAAACTTGGAATGATGTGGCGCTCCGCTTTGCAACGTACTTTAACCTCCGATCATGCTCTGGGTTTTAAGGCAGGCTGGATAAGCCCCAAAGGATTTACCGTATCTGCTGTATATGAAGTGCCGTTAAATGCGATTCGGAAAGTTAGTAATGGTTCTTTTGAGATAATGATGACGTACCCCCTCAATCCCCCAAAGCAAGTGCAACCACCAACCTCAAAACCGGAAATACCAATTGTACCACC
>JAAFHO010000721.1 GCA_013297575.1 Chitinophagales bacterium | reverse complement strand
TGGACAACCACCGTAAAAGATGGCAAATCGAGCCAAATCAGCGAAGAACCAGGTACGCATAATGCCAGTGTGAGCCAAAACGGCGAATGGATGGTCAATTCATTTTCGGATCCCAATACACCGCGTATCATTACGGTGAAAAAAACGGCAAAAGGTGAAAAAGGCACTATTTTACTCCAAGCGCCATCGCCCTTAAAGGATTTCAAAACAGGTACTACCCAGTTTGTTCGTCTGCAATCGCCCGATGGTACGCCCCTTCAAGCGCGGGTTATTCTGCCCTCCAATCCTGAACCTAACAAGAAATATCCGGCCATTATTTATGTGTATAACGGCCCACATGTACAAATGGTGACCAATTCCTGGATGGGCGGCGGCGAAATGTGGATGCACCGTATGGCCAACGAGGGCTTCGCAGTAATGTCGATTGATGGTCGTGGCTCATTGAACCGCGGGCGCGATTTTGAGCAGGCCATCCACCGCCATGCCGGCGATTACGAAATGCAAGACCAATTGGCTGGCGTAGCCTATCTCAAAACACTCAATTCGATTGATTCCACGCGTATTGGTGTATATGGCTGGAGTTACGGCGGCTTTATGGCGACTTCGCTTATGACCCGCCCGGAAGCAAAAGGCATGTTCAAATGCGGTGTGGCAGGTGGACCAGTATTAGATTGGAGCATGTACGAAATCATGTACACCGAGCGCTATATGGATACGCCGCAAGAGAACCCAGAAGGCTATAAAAAGAGCAATTTGTACAATTATATCGACAACCTGAATGGTCGCTTATTGATGATTCATGGCACTTCCGATCCGGTGGTATTGTGGCAACATTCGTTGAAATACGTAAAAAAATGCGTTAGTAAAGGCAAACAATTGGACTATTTTGTCTATCCTGAGCATGAGCATAATGTGGCGGGGCCCGATCGTGCGCATTTGTTTGATATGATAGAGGCGTTTTTTAAGGAGCGGTTGTAAGGATAGGTTTATAATTTAGTGTTTAATATTTCATAAAATAACAATTAATATTTTTTTAACTATCCAGCCGCCCAAATTTTTTACGGAATTTTTTGGGTGGCTGGATAGTCACTTAGAACTGAATAAGGAACGGTCATGTGCAATCTGTTAAAAGTATAGGTTATTGTTTTATCAGCATTAAAGCACCTCTTCCATCCAATCATCAATCCCTTTTTTATCGGTACTAAAATTGACACCAATACCTGTAATCACTTTGTCGGAAGCACGATATTTGCCTGCATAATCCTGTTTTTTAATTTGATCCATCCCTTCTTGTGCGGTTCGGGGGCGAGAGAAAAAATAGTAAGTCCCCGTTGTCGCTAATTGATGGACAAGCCGTGTTTTATCAACATAGATACAATTCTTTGCTCGAATTTGTACCAAGGTTTGTATGCCAATTGGTAAGTTTTTCATACTGCAAAGGTAAGTATTTGGCATAACGTGGCTCAATGTTATATTCGAAGTAGTCACAGGGGTATAAAATTGTATGTTTATCCTGCCCCGTATAAATACCTGTTTTTAAAAACAGGTATTTATACGGGGTTTTTATTTTAAGGCAGAGCATACCTTTGTCAAGTTATAAATAGCCAAATAAATATTTTAACAAATTACCGATTTATCAAAATCAAGGCACGATGATTCATACTGTTTTAGAAGTACTAACAAAAGAATTGAATCAATTTTTGAAGCAACGTACGCGGATGACTCCAAACGAAACTGCCGTTGTTTTGTCCGCTTTAATGGACAATGCTGATGGAGCATTTGCGGTGGAAACAGAAAACCAAGTGATCTGCACTTTATTCAATATTGAGCAGGAACGTAGTAATTTGAATGCGCCTACTCGTTCCAATGCAGTAGTTAATCCGCCCTTTAACCTTAATCTTTATGTGCTTTTTGCGGCTTATTACAAAAAGGATCGGTACATAGAAGCACTCAAAGCAATATCCTATACGATTGCATTTTTTCAAGGCAAACAAGTATTTACATCGGCAAACACACCTAGTTTGCCCGCGAATATAGAAAAAGTAGTGGTTGAAATGGTCAATATAGAGATGAAGGATATCAGTAATTTTTGGACAACCCTTGGCGCAAAACATTTACCGTCTATCATGATTAAAGTCCGGATGTTGTCTATTACTTCTGATCTTGTTATGGAAGAAACTACACCGATATTAAGCGTAGATACAACCGCCGCAATTAAATAAAAATAAATTTAAAGACCTTACATGATTGGATAGATGAAACAGTTCGCAGTTTTTTTTACGATTACGTTAAAACATACCTTTTATGTTGGTAACATAGGGAAAGATCTCGAATTGGAGCCTTCACCCCAAACTGCCTTGCTGATGCGTCATTACGATCTGAAATGGCATCAAAATGGTTCTGTTTATACATTATATTTTGGTAAAGAATCCACAAGACCTGCTGCGCTATCGCTTTTGGATGGCCCGATCATGCTTCAATTTATATTGCGGAGTAATACGCCTTGGTTCTATAATATTACGGAAATTCCTTTTCCTAAAAACACGACTCAACGCTTGCAATTTTATAATTTCAGGGAAGCAGTAGCACCAGACGAACAAGGGATGATTTCATTAGCACAGGCAGCAGTAGTGAGCGACGACGACTATATTGATAAAGATATTGGCTTGAAACCAGAGGATTTGGGTGTGGTGGATATTCATATTGGGCGAAATTGTAAATTTATGCTTGTGCCGCCGCCCCAGGTAGTAGTATCAACTCCGCCGGAAGTAACACAATACCAACTGATGTTCCAAGCGCGGGAAACCAACTGGCGGTATTACATTATGAGTAGGGATAAACCAGAATTAGACTTTAAAGTAGCACTAAATTTGGATAAAATAACCATTACAGATTCCAAATCGCTCATAGAGGAAGTACTACTTACCACAGAGGATACAGCCCGTCCAATAAAAGGATCATCACAAATGGCTGTTCCCATTTCCATCCAAACACCTTTCCCGCTTAGCGAACAACCACAAAGAAAACTAAAAATTAAACTATTCCGAAAAAACGGTTCAGGTACCGCCAATACGCCATTTATGGATATTGACCTGCCTACGCCCGACTGGAAGCGA
>JAAFHO010000722.1 GCA_013297575.1 Chitinophagales bacterium | reverse complement strand
TAGTTTCCAAACCATTTTCCGAAGTGGCGGCGAAGCACTCAGTACCACGACCAGCGGATTGGGCGCAAATAACTTATACGAACAAGAAAACTTTTCCCCGCAAAACTGCGATGAATGGCGCGATATTTCCTTAGATTTGAAAGCATTTACGGGCAAATATGTGACCATTAAAATCCTCAATCAATCGGGTTATGGCAATAATATGTACCTCGATGATCTTGCGTTGACGGGTACTTTTCTTTCCGGTACGCAACCCCTCGCACAACGCACGAGCCTGCGCATCCAGCCTAATCCCACGCGCAATACCGCAATTTTACGGGGCAATTCCCGCAAAAACGAGCAATTATCAGTGTCCTTGTACCATATCACGGGACAACAAATTTGGTCCCGCACCGAACAGGTAGCCGCCGGCACATGGGAATTGGCCATTCCGATGGAAACGCTGCCGAGTGGCGTGTATTCGGTGCGGGTAATGGATGAATTGGGCGGTATTTGGGTACGAAAGGTGGTGAAAGAGTAGCCCCCCTTTGTCCCAACAAACAAAACGACCCTGTTGTCGGCGTGACTTTTCGTTCACGCCGACAATTCGTGCAAGACCAAAGTTTGCAGATATAAACAATGCTTCTACGCTTTTCAGTACTCAAGGCGAGTACCACCAAACCCAAGTGTTCCATTTTGTCGGCGATATAAGAAAGCGGTTTAAGCCGACCTCCTTTTTAACCTCCTCCAAACGGAGGAGGTTAAAATTTGGATTGTGGAGTTTCTCCCATATTTCCAATAGTTCAATAGTATCCCTATTTTTCATCCAGTTTGCTATCAAGTCAGCCGGTTGCACTGGGTTTACTCTCTTTGCAATATCCGTCAATGAAAAGTAGTCTTGCTCGTTTCCAAGTAAGATCGAAATATCCGTTTCCTGAACGTGTATGGTTGCCTTTTTTGCCATGCTTCTGGTTAAAAATAAATACCGTCAGATCTATGTATACATTAGAGGGGACGGTTCAATACCTCTTTTGAGACATTGGTTTTTGTCTCTTACGATGTAAAGATAGGTTAAAATACATCTTGGCTGGTTTCAATGACCTTATTTTTACCTATTGAATAAAACTTGTTCAAAACGAATGGTTACTAAAACGACTTTATCATTATCCCTGTGCGTAGTAGAAATGTAATAAGAAGGATTAACACCCCTCTGTTATTTTCTCTTTAATGTATGAATCAATGAACCTAACGCACTGTTCTAAATACCCAAAAAAAATTAACTCCTTCTTGTCCGATTTTCCCACACCTCATTCGACCTATAAACAGATGAATAAAAAGCGACAAAACCATACCTTTGCGCCATTGCATATTCGTCTATTTTATTTTCACACCTATAATTTGATACAAAAAAATGGCATTACCTAGTATTTTTACACAGCCCGTTGCAGAAGGCATTATTACACGCATCAATGCACTTTCACCCAATACACAGGCACAATGGGGCAAAATGTCCGTAGCCCAAATGTTGGCACACTGCAACGTTCCTTACGAAATGACTTACGAAAATATCCATCCAGAGCCAAATGCTTTGGTGAAATTGATCCTCAAATTGGTGGCCAAAAACGGTGTCGTTAACGAAAAACCATACCCAAAAAACACCAGCACTGCACCGCAATTTTTGATCAAAACAGAAAAGGATTTTGACACAGAAAAAAACCGCTTAATCGGTTATATCCGCAAAACACAGGAACTCGGCGCGCAGGCATTTGACCAGAAAAAAAGCCACTCTTTTGGCGTAATGAGCACAACAGAGTGGAATAATATGTTTTACAAGCATTTGGATCATCATTTGACTCAGTTTGGTGTATAGCGACCAAAAAACAACATTAAATATTTAAAAATATTGCAAACCAAGAGTTGCTTTATCCCGATACTTAATACGCAGTAAAAATTTCATTCCTTAGCGCGAATGGAACAAAATGGAGTACTTAAAGGCGTCGCATACACTTTTTTTTACACTAAATTTTATAGGATTCGGAAGATTAATGTGTACTCTAGTGTATGCTACGCTTTGTGTACTCAAAAAAGAGCGAAGCGACTACCCTACGCTTTGTGTCCTTTTGCGCACTTTTGTGGTAGAGAAAAATACATAGAAATCGCATACGCTTTTTCTATCACTAAAGTTTATATGGTTCAGAAGATTAATGCGCACTCTAGTGTATGCTACGCTTTGTGTACTCCAAAAGAGCGAAGCGACTACCCTACGCTTTGTGTTCTTTTGCGCACTTTTGTGGTAGAGAAAAATACAAAGAAACGGTCAAAAAATAAATACTTTTTTATTTAAAACTCGTTTTTTAACCCAAACTCATCAATTACCCCAACCCATTTCTCCGCTCCAACAACAAATTATCGCGCCAAATATCACCCATTTTCCCAATTTTCTCCCGAACGCCCACCACTCGGAAACCATTTTTCTCGTGTATGAGTACGCTAGCGGTATTCTCAGGGAAAATGCCCGATTGCAGCGTCCAAATACCGTTTTTTTCACTTTCTGCGATCGCCTGTTGCAGCAGCGCATCGCCAATGCCTTTGCCCCTTTGGCCCGCGCCTACATATACGCTTAACTCCGCTACACCCGCATACACGCAACGGCTGGATACGGACGACAAGGCGACCCAACCTACGACAATACCATCTGCTATGGCTATAAAACGGCTATGTTGCAGGTGGCTGTTGTTCCACGTATCCCAATCTGTACCTTCTGTTTGGAAGGTGGCGTGGCCGGTAGCAATGCCTTCTTCATAAATACGCCGTATATCGGGGTAGTGCGTTGCTTGTATGGGTTCAAATAAAAGCATAATGTGTAAAATTTATGGATAGAAATAGGCGTGGCGGATACGTTTCAAAGCACGTACCCGTCACGCTCATGCCCTAGCAGCAACCACCACCAGGTGTGCAGCAGCCTCCCGCATCGGCACCGACCAGTTCAAACATACCTGATGCTTGTTTTACTGCGGGAATCCCACAGGTGTCTTTCGCCAAACAATTGGTGAATTTGGGTTTTAACAAAAACTGCCCGTCCTGTATATCCAAGTCGTACCGACCAATGGTTTCTGTTTGGTATTCCACTTCCACAT
>JAAFHO010000723.1 GCA_013297575.1 Chitinophagales bacterium | reverse complement strand
CTCTAATTTTTTAGTAATAACCCGCTCGCTGCCTTTGTCAATATCGTCGGACATTTTGTCTTCTACTTCTTTAATATCTTTTAAAATAGGCGCTGCACCAGTGACCCGGATACTTTCTATATAATAATTTGTAGGAATGTCTCTAGATCCTTTTATGATTACTTCGCCGCCATCAATGATCGTTTCGGAGGGTGTTGCAATTATCCCGTTTATATTGCGCGTAGGAAGTGCCTTTATTTCTTCTGATGTAAGCGTTTTTCCCGCGGCTGTTTTGTCTGCTTTTTCAGGACGCGCTTTATCCTTTGCCTTTTTGGGACTGCCGAGCACTACCACTTCTGAAAGTGTTGAACCTGCTGAATATAAATAAATGATTAGACTATCTGTTTTTCCTTCTACAACGTCGAAATTTTCTAGTTTTTGGGGTTGATAACCTGTATAATTCACCTCTACACGGTATGTTCCTTGTTCAACAGGCATTTTAAAATCGCCATTGATATCAGTAACTGCTGCTTTATAGAATGTAGCCCCGTTAAATAATTTGATAGCCGCGCCAATGATAGCATCTTTCGTTTCTCCATCTATTATTTTAGCGGCCATAAAACTACTGGGTGCTTTGCTCATAAAGGGCACATTTACCGCTGGTATAGGTTTGTTTACAGCCATGGGATTATTATATTGTCGGCCATTCCATGTTTTTGTAACCCTTTGTCGTGCCGTAATAGCGGCATCCAAATGGACCGTTACGCCATTTTCCTTACCTTCTACAATAGGTACGTTCAAAAGCCGCAATGCTTCGAGGGTAATTTTTGTAAATTCGAGGGAATAGGTGCCAGATGGCAAGTTTAAAGTATATTGACCTTGTTCGTTGGTCGTAGTAGTGGCAACTTGTTTTTCATCGGTAAACGCAGTCACCGTTACTTGGGGAATAACGAGGCCGGTTTCTTGTTGCATAACCCATCCTTTTAAAGTAATGTCTTGGTTGGGGTTGTAGAGGGTAAATGCCATAGCGGCAAGGGCACAAAATAAAACGGAAAGTGGTTTCATAGTATAAAAAATGAAAGGTGAAAAAAGTATTTTTTGAGGTTAATATTAGTTTAGGAATGGTGTCGAAATAAAGGTACAGATTGATGCACATCTTTTGCCCCCATATTTCCTCTTTTTCTACTTAAATAGTTAGGATATTCGCGCAAAAAAACAGAAAATCTGAGACTAAAATCAGCCTGAATTTGTACCTTTATTCCAACACCATTCCTTAAGGAGTGTAAACACAATATCCCTAAAGTACTTACGGGGCTATGGATGTGCAATTTGGGGAAAATACATAAAGGTTGGTATATTTTTTTAGGTTTAGGTGTTTTTCTCGCACCATTTTTGCGCCGTTTTTACGCCAACGATTACAAATATCACGGTGTTCTGCACCTGAAATTTTTATAAGAAAACCGTGAATAAAAATTTACTAAAAATTATTTTGCTGGTGGATAGTTACCAGTTTGGTGAAGTTTTATTTTAAAAAATAAATATTTTTTTTAGTATAAACCGTTACAAATCATGTAAATAAGTATAGTTAATTTTTTTTTACATGCAATATTTATGCAAGTATTCAAGTTTTCCCGTAAAATTGGCCTCGAATTTGATGGGGCTATTTTTTCTCAGGAATGATGTCGAAATAAGTTTCTCCATTTAGGCTAAAGATTTTGGAGGCAGATAAGTGTTTTTTAAGACGAATAGTGGGGCTATTTAACGAAAAAAACAGGCAATATGGCTTCA
Source organism: Chitinophagales bacterium (assembly GCA_013297575.1). Taxonomy (GTDB): domain Bacteria; phylum Bacteroidota; class Bacteroidia; order Chitinophagales; family Saprospiraceae; genus M3007. The sequence continues at coordinate 1,340 of JAAFHO010000723.1, read as the reverse complement.
AAAGATTAGCATAAATGTTGGAAGTTATTTCGACATCATTCCTTATTAAAAATACCACTATTTTAATCCACCTTTTTTAATCAAAAACCTCCCAATAAAAAGATAATGTCGCTGTACGGACCGAAACAAACCCTTTCCCTAAAACTACAACAAAAATTATCACCACAGCAGATTCAATTGATGAAACTGCTGCAAATTCCTACTGCATCCCTAGAACAACGGATTCAAGAAGAATTGGAGATAAATCCAGCATTGGAAACTGGCGACGAAACTGCCGATCTGCTTGCGGGGCTCTCCGAAAGCGATCTCTCTGATAATGATGCTGATTATTACGCCCGCGAGCAGCAAGCCGAAAGCGGTACGCCATCCGACGATGATTTTGGCCCTTCGTCCGAAGGCCCCGATGATATCAGCGATAGTGTACTCAATGATGTAGAACGGGAAGCACCTGCCTATGAAGATGATTTTTCGGACGATGGCGGCGGTGCTTATGACGATGGTGTAGAACTCGACGATTATATGCGCGAACTCATCGACGATGATCCTTCTATTTATCGCTCACGCGGTGAAATGAGCAGCGAAGACGATGACAAAGTGATTCCGATTGAAGCCGAAAGCACGTACCACGAATACCTTGACCAGCAATTGGGAATGATCGATCTTTCCAATGAACGCGAACACGCCATTGCTGCCCAAATTGTAGGTTCTATTGATGATGATGGTTATTTGCGTAGGGAGCCACGTGCAATGGTAGACGATCTGCTGTTTAGTCAAAATATCAGTACCGATGAAGCCGAAATTGGCCGAATTTTGCTAAAAATACAACAGTTTGATCCTTCTGGTACGGGTGCAAGAGATTTGCAAGAATGTCTTTTATTGCAATTGCGCCGCAAACTCGACCGCGAAGACGAAAATACATCTTACGAAGATCGCTTAAATATTATGATCGCCGTAAAAATCATCACAAAATATTTTGATGAATTTACGAAAAAGCACTACGATCGCCTTTGCCGCCAATTGGATATTGATGAAGACGAACTAAAAGATGCCATTCAACAGATTCTCCAACTCAACCCCAAGCCAGCCTCGGGATTTGCCTCAAAGGGGAATCGTTCCATGAATTATGTCGTACCCGATTATCTGGTGAATAACCGTGATGGAGAACTGGAACTGACGTTGAATGCCAGAAATGCGCCTGATTTACGGATTAGCGACCAATACCGCGAAATGCTCAAATCTTTTCACGATGGTAAATCGGGGAGAAGAGCTACCAAAAAAGAGAAAGAAGCCATCCTTTTTATCAAACAAAAAATAGATAGTGCAAAGTGGTTTATTGATGC
>JAAFHO010000720.1 GCA_013297575.1 Chitinophagales bacterium | reverse complement strand
GTGGCTTTGTAGGGCTGTAGTTCTACAACCGACCAATCGCCTTTTTCCGCAGTAGAATCTGGATATGCTTCCGCAGATACCCTGGCGATACCCACAATGGCCAATCCTTCGTTGCTGTGGTAAAACAGGCACAGATCGTCCACACGCATGGCCCTTAAATTGTTTCTTGCTTGGTAATTGCGAACGCCTTCCCAAACAGTAACGCCGTCGCGTACTAAATCATCGTAACTAAATACAAACGGTTCCGATTTTACTAACCAATAGTTCATTTTTTACTTTTAGGACGATGTTATCTATCCGGCTGCAAAGGTCAATATTACAGTTGGAAATACCAAGTAAAAATAATGCACATACACTAAGTACAAGTACATTCTACTGGACATTTTTAATGAGTTAGTTAGTTGTACGATGGCTTGGATGCATCATATAACTAACTAACTCATTAAAAACCAATTAATTGTGGCAGTGCCGATTTACGAAGTTGCCATACCAATTTGATACCAATTTACTTTTCTTGACATCGTCATTACTGCAGCAAGAATTACAAATAACCCAATGCTACCTGCCAACAATGCATAATCTTCCAGTTGTAATAATACGAAAATATAGGCGTATAACATACCAAAAAGCGCTGTTAGCAAGACAATTAACTTCGTTTTTCTGATGATGGCGTAGGCATAAAACGCAATCAATGCAATGACCGCAATGGCCGAAATCAGGTAGGCTTGGTTAAAACCGATATGTTCTGTAAAGGAGATCAGCAAAGCATAAAATATAGCCAAACTCAGACCAATCATAATATATTGAATCGGGTGAATTTTGATTTTCAGCAACATTTCATAAAAGAAAAATACCATAAAACTTAGGGTGATTACTAAGAAAGCGTACTTAACAGAGCGCATATTTTTTTGGTAAAAATCGGCACTTTGGTACAGTGTTACGCCAAAAACGCCTGTATTGCTATCAATTTTATATTCATCATCGCGCCAATAATCGGCAAATGGCCGATTGTATTCACTGGCATCCCAATGCGCTACAAATCCCTTATCGGTAATTTCGCGTTGTTGTGGCAGGTTACGGCCTGTAAATGAAGGCGAATTCCAGTTGGATTTAATATCGATATCGCTGTTTTTACCGGAAGGCAGATAGCGGATGGCCGTACTGCCGCGCGCCGTAAATTGCTGACTAAAACTAAATTTTTCCTGCTCGGGATTAATCGGCGTTGCGCAGTGAAAACCCGAGATCGCAAACCCTGGATACTTAGTACCTGGTAAGGTTTTGGATACAGATTCGTTCCATTTTGTTTCGATTTTATTGGTGATAGCCGTCTGGTCGGTAATACCCGTAATCATCACCGCATCGCTGTATCGATAGCGGATATTAGTTGGTTTTGGTACTGTTTCCATGTTAAAACTACCTGTTATGGTATTGTCGCTGGTAAAAACCACAGTATTAAAAATGCCTTTGGTACGGGTTTCCGAATTGGCATTGGCCTGAATAGAAAGATCATCAGGTGTTAAAAAAAACAGGTGATTATCGGTGTAGGGTTTGCCATTAATCATGGTGGTTTCTTCAAATGGGATACAAAGGATGGGGCCACGTATCAATTGTTCCTGCCCCCAAGAATTGGAGACTTCAAACTCTACGTTTTTTTGTAATTCTTCGCGCTCTGCGATAAGGCTTTGGATCCAGAACATTGGAATCATTAGGAAAAAAATGAGGAGGAATACAAATCCTACCTTTAGAAAAAGATGTTTTTGATTGGTCGGAGCCGTTGATGTTTGTTGTTCCATAATTTTATTGTTATTTAATTGTTGAAAATAGGGTATTGCTGTATTGGATTTTGTTGTGATTTTGAACGTTACGTTGCGATTTTGGGCGTTGCGCCGCGCCGTAGAGACGTTGCACTGCAACGTCTCTACTTTGAATTTCAAAGTAGATTTGTGAAAAAAAAGCCCAAACGGGCCAGTGTATATTCATTTTTATCATTTTATCCTTTTCAATAACGCCTCCAACGCCACCAAATGTTCGTTAAAAGCCGCTCGTCCTAAAGCCGTAACGGCATACCGCGTATTCGGTTTTTTACCCAAAAACGATTTTTGCACCTCAATATAAGCCTCCTTCTCCAATGCCTTGATATGGCTGGCCAAATTACCATCCGTTAAGTCCAGCGCGTCTTTGAGCGTGTTGAACTCCACACTATCCTCCACCAGCAGTAAGGCCATAATACCCAACCTTACCCTGCTTTCAAACGCTTTATTTAGATCGTCGATATAATTCACTGTTCGTATTTAAAATACATGATAGCACCATAAATAATATGTAGTACTCCGAAGCCAAAAGCCCAAAGCAATAACCCATTACCCGGCAAAAACAGCGACACCCCACCTGTGATTAAAAGCGCAATACCAAGCGCTTTTATATCGGAAAAGGTAAAATTAGCCGCATTTACCAGTGCTAATCCATAAAAAATGAGACAAGATGGCGCAATGAGTATATAATATCCACGCCAAATAAGCGCCAATACAAATACACCGCCGATGGCCATTGGAATTGTAAAATTAATCACCGCCTTAATTGCGGCAGGTGTCCAAAGTCTGGATTGCTTTTTCTTAGCATTCCTCATACTAAAAAACAAACCAGTACTCACCGCGCAAAGTAAAGTGGCCGCAGCAATGATAATTAGTTTTTGCACCTCAACACTAAAATCGTGCGACTTAATATCACTGTAAATCAAAGTTTCGGAGGAATAAATGACATGATTGGCGGTGTAAGCCCCCAATAAGGCAAAAATACCCGCAATAACACCAGAAAGGCCACTTAGTGCCTTGAACTTGGTGCGTTCTTCAATCAATCCTTTGATTCCTTGAAGGTGTTCTAAATAATCGTTTTGCTCCATTGAAAAGTACTTTGAGATGCAAAGTTACGCGCTTAATTTGACTGTGCAACTTTTTTTGTGCGTTTTTGAATAATTTTTTTCAAATACAAAGTTCACGCCCCTTATGCTCCCCTACATTAAACAGCATCCAACCAAAAAACACAGACGGTTAGGACCAACCAAAATTTTCACCAATAAAAAAATTACCCAATGAGAAAAACGTTCATTTTATTTGCAACCACTATTT
>JAAFHO010000072.1 GCA_013297575.1 Chitinophagales bacterium | reverse complement strand
AATACCACCTAAATTGACCTTTACAAAGGGCTTTTTATTGCGGCGGCTATTTTCGTGTATCGCCTCGGCAATGAGTTCTTTACCAGTGCCGCTTTCACCCATAATGAGTACAGGTGCATCGGTGAGTGCCACGCGGCCAATGGTTTCGAGTATTTTTAGCATTGCTGGATCTTCGCCAATAATTTGGTCAAAATCAAACTGGGCATCCAGTTTTTTTCGGGTAGTATGGCGTTCCGATGGTTTATGAAGATCGAGAATGGCATGTACAGATTGTAGTAAATGCGCATTTTGCCAAGGTTTGTTTATAAAATCGGAAGCACCAATTTTCATGCCGCTTACTGCCAAGTCGATTGTTGCCCATCCTGTAATAAGGACAACAGGTACATTGGGCTGGCGTGTTTTGATGGCTTCCAACATACGAAGGCCGTCTTTTCCGGTGGTTTCGCTGGAAAAATTCATGTCCAACAAGATCAATTCCGGCACTATGCGCCCAATAACGGCCCACGCTTCATCCGGAGTATGGGCGGCTTCTGTTTCAAAACCGTCTTTTTCTAACAATAAAGCCAGCGAAAGGCAAATGGCTTTGTCGTCGTCGATGATTAGAATCACTTTTTTCTGAATGGTGAATAATTAAAAAGTACTTCGAACTTGTAAAAATTTTAGGTGCAGCGCACCGTTATATTTGTAGCAAAAAAGGGCAACATCAAGTTTGAAGGTGCAGCGCACCGTAATATTTGTAGCAAAAATAGGCAAGCGCACCGTGACATTAAATTTAATATTACGGTGCGCTGCACCTTCAAAACGCGGAAAATTTATCATTTCTACAAATATTACGGTGCGCTGCACCTAAATTTTTTATAAAAAAATCATGTTTATCAAATAAATAGATAAAAGGAATATAATTATTTTATCGTTCCTTAGCTGCACTTGCGCATCCCAAGAGACAAATGTAATACTTAAACGTGTAATCATTACGCATCATCCACCATTCAAAACACGAAACCCATCATTCATCAGGCATTTTGGTATATTATAGCCAATCCGACAGCAGGAAATGGCGCAGTAGAGCGCTGCTGGAAGACAATTGAGCACCAATTACAAGTGCTTGGCTTTTCGTATTCCGTGCAGTTTACCCAACAAAAAGGCCATGCTACCCGACTGGTGCAAGATGCCCTACTCAAAGGCCACCGTAATATCCTCGGAATTGGGGGCGATGGTACCAATTTTGAACTCATCAATGGCATTATGGCGCAAACCGAAGTGCCTACTCAAGACATATCTTATGCGTTGTTGCCCGTAGGAACAGGCAATGATTGGGCGCGTACCTACCAAATTTCGCACCATATCGAGACCCGCCTGAAAAGCCTTTTAAACCCCAATACCCGCCTGCAAGATATTGGACAGGTACAATATTTTACCCTAGATGACCAACCAGCATTGGTCTATTTTGCTAATGTTGCAGGAATGGCTTATGATGGTTTTGTCGCTAAAAAATTAGAAGATGACGGCAAACCCAATGCTAAAATTACCTATTTAATAGCCGTTGCGCTGTATTTATTCGACTACAACCCCAGCAAAGGTCGAATTATATCGGATCAGGCTACACCTGTGGAAGATCATTTTTACACCATTAACGTGGGTATTTGTAAGTATTCGGGCGGAGGTATGCAATTGGTACCCCATGCCATCCCCGATGATGGTTTATTGGCCTTGACCTTTGCCCGACAAATACCACGTTGGGAGGTATTGGCGCAAACCCCACGTTTTTATAACGGAACACTGCTCCAGCACTCCAAACTTACAGGCGTGCAAGTGAAAACTGTGCATATTGAATCTTTAAACGAAGTCCCTATTTTATTGGAGGCCGATGGTGAATTTTTGGGCAAATGCCCGGCGGTGTTCCGAATAATTGAAAAAGCATTGAATGTAGTGCTGTAAATTGGGCTTGAATACCATTTCTAACACCTATTTCTCAAACTCGATTAAATATTCAGATCGATATTTCCCTAAATCCGAATACTTGTAAAATAGTCGTGCTCGTTTACCCAATTTTAAACAAGTGTTTTTGTTGGCAATATCTTCAGGTGTATTGGTGGGCTGTAGCGAAGGATACCACATGATATGACCTGGTTTGTCGGTCAATAATTGCGGTTTAGTCCAGTTTTGTGCATTGTTGCCTGTACCCAAATCAGCGTGTGGATTGAAAGAAATATACAAACTGCTGCCCTTCCAAGAAGATCCGGTTACCTTGCCCATAAGCATTACCCAACAATTCAGGTAAGTATTCCAACTCACAGATGGCCCCCAATGAAAACCACCGTTGGGAGAAGATGCTGCCCCTCCCCCTTCTGCAATCGGGATTTGAAGGCTGCTAATGGGGTGACCCACGCTGTCCCATGCAGCCGCAAACTCGGTGCCATTCCACCGTAAAGCCTTTCCTTGTGGTGCATCCAAATCGCTCAATCGGATACGCGCCACACTAATGCATTGGCCACTGGCTTCTACCGTTGGGTCGTAATGGGACGGGTCGTAGCTGCCCGGAAAGCCATATTCACCATAAAAAAGGTACAAATAGTCGCCCGAAGCCACCGCAGAAGGATCGCCTACGCCCCCAGCAAAAGTGCAAGACGTGTTATGGGGTTTCAAAATCATACGGGGCTGCTTATCTTCCAGAAAAAGCCCTTTATTGTCCCAACTCCGACCGCCGTCACTTGATTTCATAATACCAATTCGGCAAACAGCAGCAGGAGAAGTCAATCCTGTTAAACCTTGTGGCCAATTTTTGTCAATATACCCCTCGCCTGTTTTTGGGTCAAAAGGAAGGGTCATTGGATAGTTTTCGTTGTGATAAACGGCATATAAGGTTCGACCTGAAGCGTCTTTCACATCTTGATAAACCGTTTCAAACCAAACAGCACCGTGCAAGCCGGGTGTTCCGATGGGTACATTGGCGGGCATTTGAGGTGCTGTAAAACTTTCTGCCTTACTGCTGAATGCCTCGTCGGCATTTTTTCCGCTAGCAAATTTCAGGTCACGCGCATTGCCCCAAAGCGGATCTTCACCATATTTTCCTGGAAAAATGCGGAATGTATCGCCAATCCATGCTTCCGCCATATTGCAATCCACGAAATTGTTAAAATAAAACGTGTCCGTTGGGATGAGGGTGAAACGCGGCACCGCAAAAGTGCTTTTTTCTGAAGGAGACTTTGCTTTGGGATCCAATTTGCACCCCAAAATAATAGCCCAAACGGCAATTGTAGCAATAATTAGAAATGCGCGCATAAAAAAATGGTTGAGTAAAAGTAAAGTAATGAAACTTATAAACCAGATATAATCAAAGCCCCGTTATGGCTTAGATTATAGTCAATCGGGCGCAAATTACGCTGTTTTGATAAAACTATAGCTATCATTTTCGCTTTTGGCCTAATGCAATTACAGCGTCCTGAGTTATTGAAAAACAGATGTATTTAGTACTATAACTGGCCTCAAATTAAAATGATACCCATTCCTGTGGTCTCAAATCATATTTTGCAGCGTGCACCCCCGCAAACACCTAGACTTTTGCATCATCAATTCACAACAGTACTGATGTACTACAAAATGATTAAAAACATGAAGCACGTATTTTTAGTAAGTATCCTTTTTATAGCAAGTATCGCAACTGCTATTGGCCAAAGAAACACACAAATCAACGGTGATGGCAAATTGGTAACCGTAAACACGCCCACGATCACTTCCGATATTTCCGCGATAAAAATGTATGGTATCCCAGGAGGAAATGGCGCTATTGAAATAAAAGCAGGTGCGACCGAGGCATCCATCAGTATCCAATCGGACGGAAATTTGGTACAATATTTTGACGTACAACAAGAAGGTAAAAAACTCACCGTGGCAATGCCCAAAAACCGTAATAACAATCTTTGGATTGAAAATACACATATCCGTATTGTTATTGCCGTGCCACAACTTGAACAATTGGATATTGAAACCAATTTGAACTGTACGGTTTCTGGTTTGAACAATACCCGTTTCGAACTCCAAAAAAGCAGTAATGGCGATATTCAGTTAGAAGGCACCGTACAAGACCTACAAATTGATAAAACCGGTAATGGCACTGTACAAGCCAAGGACATGGTTGCCACAGATGCGAAAATCAATTCAATGGGGAATGGCGATGTAAAAGTAATGGTAAACGGCGTATTGAAAACTAACCGATCTGGCAACGGAAGCATCATCAATTATGGTACAGCCAATGCTAAAAAAGGATTGGATATGGGTAATGGCGAAACCGTAGATCCGTCATCCGCCCAAACCGCTGATAGCCTTGAAAATACGCCTGTAACCTATGTAACGGTCCATTTAGTGAATCCTAAAATCCAAAAATTGCGCCTAAGCGTACAAGGTAACGCCAACGGGAAATTTAGTTATGGGTTTGATATCAATGGCCTTTCCAGCCGCGAAGAACAGCTGCCAGTAGGCACCAAAGTAAAAAATAAATTGGGCAAAGTATTGTACACCGTGGTGGCTGACGATGAAGGTAAGTCGATTCAACTTTAATCCTAATTATATAACCAAACGTACCGCAGAAGAAACGAGCATACCTTGTTTTTTCTGCGGTATTTTTTTGTGTCCAAATACTTCTAAGCAACTGAACTGCATTATTTACCCTGTTTTTTAAAAAAAAATTCTCCTGTATTAAACCTTTACACCAAATTTGCATCCAATTGCACAAATCTAGCAAGATACACACATTTTGTCCACACAAAGAACACTAATTGCGACTGACGAGGAAATAATGGCGCTCTTGCAAGGCGACAATCGTGCTTTCGAGCAAGGATTTCGACTGCTGATGGCAAAATATCGCGAACGATTATACTGGCATATTCGCCGATTGGTGCAAGTGCACAACGATGCAGATGATGTACTTCAAAATACATTTATCAAAGTATATCGTGGGATTGGGCAATTTGAAGGTAAAAGTGCATTATTTACTTGGTTATACCGTATCGCCACCAATGAGGCACTTAGTTTTATACAGCAGCGGACACGACACGCCTCTACCTCCATAGACGAGGGCGAGTTTTCTGTTGCTGCTAGGTTAAAGGCCGATGAATGGTTCGATGGTGATGCCATTCAAGTAAAATTACAGGAATCCATTGCATTATTGCCCGAAAAACAAAAAATAGTATTCAATTTGCGTTATTTTCAAGAAATGCCCTACGAGGAAATGTCTGGATTATTAGATACCTCTGTGGGTGCTTTAAAAGCCTCTTTTCACCACGCAGTTAAAAAAATAGAAGCCAGTTTTGAGCGATGAAAGAAGATATAAATAGTGAAATAAAAGACCTGAGCCCTTGGTTGAGCGATCTTAAAAGCAAAGGCGACCCACAACGCGTGCCAGAAGGTTATTTTGACCAATTGGAAAGTAGCGTGTTCCAGCGTTTGGAACAAGAAGGTCTGCGTGTTGCAATAGCACCCGAACGTTCTATTTGGAGCGTTTGGCTTACGCCTGCACGATTGACCGCCGCCGCCGCCGCTATTACACTACTGATAGGCGCAATTTGGTGGCTGCAACCCCAAAAGCAAGACAATACAATGGTACAAATACCGACTACAACAGAAGAAGAATTTACGCCCGAAATGGCTGAAGATTATATTCAATCTAATATTTTTGACTTCGAGGAGGAGCTCTTGGCTGATGAATTGGCCAATGATGCTACGGAAGATAATATCGCTCCCGATCATAAGCCAAAAGAAAAAAGGCGGAATAAACTACCAAAAGAAATGGATGAATTAGACGATATTCTGAACGACCTCACAGACGAAGAACTGGAGGATTTACTATAACCCACATATATGTTAAACACAATTATTATGAGAAAGTTATTCCTAACCGCCTTTTTGCTGGGATTTGTCCCTGTTTTTATGCTTGCTCAAGGCGGTGAAAAACTGCGCGAAAGAATACGCGCCCAGCGTATTGCCATTTACTCGGATGTGCTGAAACTAACTTCGCAGGAAGCAGAAGGATTTTGGCCTATTTATAATCAATTCTTAGAAGATAAGGAGAGCATTAATAAGGAACAAAAGGCGATTCGACGCGATAACCTAAGCGATGCCGAAGCCGAGGCTCAAGTAAAAAAACATATCGAATTGCGCCAACGCGAACTCGATTTAGAAAAAGACTTGATTCAAAAACTCCGTAAGGTAATCTCTATGCAAAAAATCGTAAAAATACCAGAAGCCGAACGCCAGTTCCGACAAACGGTATTGGAAAAAGTAAAAGAAAAGGCCAAGGAAAGACGGCAAGGTGGTGGTGGACGAGGTTAAGTACTTGGACACAATCTTGCGCTAAATTCAAACGAATACTTATCGAAGTTGCTATTGTCGGGGCGCCCCCCAGCCCCGACAATAGGCAAATGCTATTATTGGATCACTTGTGAATATACTTCTTGTTAATAGGTGTTAATTTTCTTAACAAATTGCTTTGTGTGCCATCCCTGCTAGCGCAAAATTATTGTTTAAAAACAGCGCGTGTGCCATTTTATTTTTAAATTTACAACTAAATTACACTGCTTTGCCAAATATGATTTTGCTGTTTTAGGAAGATCGCTATTATCATTATTATCGTTTGCAAAAGTTTAACAACCAAAATTTTAATTTTTTTAACGTTTTCTTAACTGATTCCTGTATCTTTGTGTCGCTATTCAAAGCGGCGAAATTTTTTACGCGACTTTCGGGCTTTTTTGAGAAAAAATGGGTAAAATACCAGTAATAGATGTACTAATACCAGCGTGGAACGAAGAAGAAGCATTGCCTTTAGTCATCTCCGACATTTCAAAAACATGGGTCAGGCAGATCATTATTTGCGATAATGGCTCTACCGACGGCACTGCAAGGGTAGCAAAAGCACTGGGAGTAGTAGTGGTAACAGAAAATAAACGCGGATACGGTTCTGCCTGCCTCGCGGGTATGCGTTACCTACAAGATCTGCCAGCGTCCGAACAACCAGATATCGTGGTTTTTTTGGATGGTGATTATTCCGACTACCCCGAGGATCTACCAAAAGTGGTAGCACCAATTATTGACAACAATATGGATATGGTGATTGGCTCACGGTTACTTGGCAATATGGAACCCGGTGCAATGACTATCCCGCAACGATTTGGCAACTGGCTCGCCCCTTTTTTAATAAAGGTGTTCTTCGGTTATCATTTCACCGATCTAGGTCCTTTCCGCGCCATTCGTTGGGATGCCTTGCTAAGACTTGAGATGCAAGACCCCAATTTCGGTTGGACAGTAGAGATGCAGGTCAAAGCAGCCAAACACCAACTCCGATGCACGGAAGTGCCCATGCGCTACCGCAAACGAGCAGCAGGCAAAAGCAAGGTCAGCGGAACCATCAAAGGCACTTTCTTGGCCGGTTGGAAAATAATCATGACGATCCTAAAAAGTCTTTAACAAACGGCAAAACAATAATTATTACGCCGTTTGACAGAGCACTAAATAACAAATAAATAATTTTTTCACTCTTAACGCTAACGTTATATGTACGGTATCCAATCGCTCTTTGAAGCACTTAAGTATCAAGCCTTTGTTGACTTCGGTTACTTGATGCTTTTTATCTACTTCATCGCGATGAGCGCGGTCACCATCTATTGCTTATTACAGTTCCACCTCTTGTACCTCTACAAGAAATACCATAAAACAAATCCAAACATTACTTACCGCAAATACGATATTGGCGATGAGAATGTGCCATTTGTAACGGTTCAATTGCCAATGTTCAACGAAATGTACGTAGCAGAGCGTATCATTGATTGCGTGGCTGAACAAGAATACCCAAAAAATCGCTTCCAAATCCAAGTTTTGGACGACTCTACCGACGAAACAGTAGAAATCGTGGCCAAGAAAGTAGCAGAATACAAGGCTAAGGGTTTTGATATTGTGCATATCCACCGCGTCAACCGCCAAGGATATAAAGCAGGTGCGCTTCAAGACGCTATGCCGCATGTAAAAAGTGATTTTATTGCCATTTTCGATGCCGATTTCACACCACGTGTTGATTTCTTGCGCACGACAATGCCTTATTTTGAAGATGCAAAGGTGGGTATTGTACAAACACGCTGGGAGCATATCAATGCTGAATATAGCCTTTTGACGCGTTTGCAGGCGCTTCAATTAAATGTACACTTTACGGTAGAACAAGCAGGCCGCTCTTATGGCAACTTGTTACTTCAATTCAACGGTACTGCCGGTGTTTGGCGCAAAAAAGTAATTGACGAAGCGGGCGGATGGCAAAGCGATACCTTAACAGAAGATCTCGATTTGAGTTTCCGTGCGCAAATATTGGGCTACAAAATCCAGTATTTGGAGAAATTAGAAAGCCCTGCTGAATTGCCGATTGAAATGAATGGCTTGAAAACGCAACAATTCCGTTGGAACAAAGGTGGTGCACAAAATGCGCGCAAATTGTTTCACCTTATTTGGACGGAAGGAGCAAACAAATTGAATTGGGTACAAAAAATGCACGCAACCAGCCAATTATTGGCTTATGGCGTATTCCTTTGGGTATTTATCGCTGCCATCAGTTCTATTCCGTTGGCGTTTGCATTTAGCGAATTGGGTATCTCTACGCATTTCCTTTCGTTCTCTATTTTAGGTCTGTTCTCTGTGGCTGGTATTTCTTATACTGCCAATATTACAGCAGCCTTGAACCGCGAAGTACCTGCTACAACTTGGGAAAAAGTGCGTTTCTTCGGCTTGTTCCTTACTTTCCTCCCAATTTCTTTAGGCTTGTCGCTGTACAATGCGATTGCAGTAGTTGAAGGTTATATGGGTAAAGCCTCTTCGTTTGTTCGTACCCCTAAGTATGGTATCACAACGGGCTTAAAGAAAAATCCGCTTAAAAATGCATCATATTTAGCTAAGAAGATCAGTTGGATTACCATCGCAGAAGGTTGTATGGCCTTGTTGTTTGCTGGTGCAGTAGTAGCAGGTATCCGCACAGAGAACACAGCGTTTGTGCTGTTCCACTCTATGTTGTCTTTCGGGTTTGGTTTTATCTTTTACTACTCGGTAAAGCACTTGAACGCTAATTAAGGAAGGGCCATTTCGGCCATTTCGGCTTCGCTCAATGGCCTTGTTCTTCGCTCCTGAGATTTCGGGTTGGAACGCTTTTGGGATTTCGGCCATTTCGGCTTCGCTCAATGGCCTCTTTCTTCGCGTCTGGGATTTCGAGTTGGATCGCTTTTGGGATTTCGAGTTGGATCGCTTTTGGGATTTCGAGTTGGATTGCTTTTGGGATTTCGAGTTGGATTGCTTTTGGGATTTGTTTAGTTAGTAAGGATTTCAAGTTGGCATAACGTAGGATTTGCAGGATGAACAACCCGGTCATTGAGCGAAGCCGAAATGACGGGTTGGTCATCCTGCAAGCAAACACCCACATAAAAAAATCGCCCAACAGACACTTAGTCCGTTGGGCGATTTTTTTATGCACATCCTCTAACCTATACTAAAACATCTTCCCGCATTCCTTTTAAGGCTTTTACCGCTTCATTTAAGAAACCTGGAATAATGGTATCAAACGTCAGTTGAATCTTCATTGGGTTGCTCAAATCGTGAATCATGCGCTCGTAACGTGCTGCACCGTATTCTTTTTCTATGATTTCCTTGCGTTCTGGTTTCACAAAATGCGCTAACATACCTTCTGGGTTGGCCTCGGGGTGGAACTGTGTACCAATCATTTCAGGACTAAAACGGATAGCCATCATAGCGCGCTCTTCGTGTACGTGCGGGCGTAGTTTTTCTAAACACAATAACGTGGCACCCATTTCGTGGAAACGCGCTTTGTTTGGCTCTACCACTTGGTAACGCCTAAAATCGGCGATATAAAATGGATCGGGAAGTACATGAAACAATGGTTCTACTTTCCCATAAAATGTCTTGTGAACTGGATACGTACCAAAAGACATCTGACGGCGTTCGGTAACGCGCCCCAAACCGAGGCAATGACAAGCAATCTGGAAAGAATGACAGATAAAAAAGACGTGCTTTTTAGACTTGCCCAACATGTCTGCATTTTTATTGTGTTCCCAAATTGCCTCAATTAATGCATAAAAAGGATCGCACCAAGGCTTGTCCTGCTCCAACGGATCACCTGGTCCGCCAGAAAACACATAAATATCGTAGTCCAAGCCTGGAACTTCGTTTTTTAACCGAATATCAAGGTGATCGAAGGTGAAATCATCAGCGTATCGGGATAAAATAGCCCTAAGCATCGGGATACCGCGATTGTCCTCGCCGTTGTACATATCCAATAAAGCAGCACGCAACATAAAAAATAAATAGTTGTGGGTGAGAAATGGTGCGTTATTCAAGAAAACCACTGAATAACTGACAAAAACTGTTTTTGGATTTTTGCACTTTTGTTGTGCTAGGATTAAATATATGTAAAATTAAACAGCACAAAAATACGAATAATTTTTAACCTAGGTTAATATATTCCTAATTAGCCCAATCGTTTGTGCCTTTTTATGAATCTTTGCGTTTTAGAAAGGTTGTTTGGACATGGTATTGGCTAAATCCTGACTTTTTATACGCCAAAACAAAAATAGGTAACCGACAAAAATTAACACATAACAAATAAAATAAAGCAATGATTAAAAAGTATCTTATCCTCAGTATTGCACTCTTTTCTTCTTTTTTTGCCCAAGCCCAATTAAAAGGAGCCCTCAACAAAGCAAAAGAAGGTGCTAAAGACGCTGTAAGTGCCGTAAAAGGTGGTGATTTGTCACAAGAAGAAATTGGGAAGGGTTTGAAAGAAGCCCTCAATGCAGGCGTAGGCAGCGCCGTTGATTTCCTTTCCGTAAAGGATGGTTACCTCAAAAGTGCCTACAAAATCCTCCTTCCTGAGGAAGCGCTAAAAGTGACCAATAAATTAAAAGCCATTCCTGCATTTGCTAATGTAGAAGCAGATTTGATCGAACGCATGAACCGCGCTGCTGAAGACGCAGCCATTAAAGCCAAGCCGATCTTTATTGCAGCCATCAAAAACATGTCGTTTAAAGATGCGATGAATATCCTGACGGGTAATGCAGATGCAGCAACGCGTTATTTGGAATCGAATACTTACAAGGCGCTGTACGACGAATTTAAGCCTATTATTCAGGCTTCTTTGGATAAAGTAAACGCCCGTACGTATTGGAAAGAAAGCGTTTCTGCTTATAACAAGATCCCGTTGGTCACCAAAACAAATCCTGAATTGGACGATCACGTGGCCAAAATGGCATTGGCTGGTATGTTTGGATTGGTCGAAAAGAAAGAAAAAGATATTCGCTCCGATGTCAGTTTCCGCAATACCGATTTATTAAAAAAGGTATTTGCAAAGCAGGATAAGAAGTAAGCAAGTCCCCAAATATTGTCAGAGCGACTTAAAAATATTGTCAATTTAAGCGTATCCGACTTTAATATGGATCAAACTTGAATAGCCCTGATAAAGTGCAAGTATTTGTTGAGCAACCCTTCCAAGGTTGTTCAACAAACCCTTGGGGGCTATCCAAGTTTAACCAATCCTTGAATGGAATGTCACTAAGTTGACAATAATAGAGTACTGTGTAAGTCGTGAAAAAAGAAACGCTCTTCTGAAATGCTAGAGAAATTAAAAAAAAGCATTTGATAATTCGGATTGGTTGCTCCAAGAACAGTATGAAGCAGGAAAGGTTTATTTGGTTAATAATTGCGAAATAGCATCTTTTATACCACAAGATCTAAATATAAAGTAGTTTTGTTGCAAAATTTATCTCATTTACTTCAATGCTCATCTTTGTATTTATCCTATGAAATATCTGTACCAACTTGCTTGCATACTAGGGTTTTTATTCCCCTGTTTACTGACTGCACAACAGTCATTGGCGGTTCATTTTGCACACGGCACCGAATTATTTTCTGCTAATTTTAAAAATGCAACCACAGCGCAAATACCTGAAAACGAAATAGTTAACGATCAATACATTCGTTATATTCAAGTGTGGCAAATCCCAACTGATGCACAACGCACAGCACTCGAACGCGAGGGTATAACCTTTATACACTATATTGACTTTGGTGCATATTTGGTCGCTATACCTAGGAAATTCGACCTTGAAAAATTAGCCAATATTGGCGTGCGTAGCATTGTTGCGCCTGAAGTTGCTTGGAAAATCCACCAAAATTTGAAAGAACGACCTTTTGGAGATTGGGCTGTGAAAGGCAATTTGGTTACTGTAGTTGTTCAGGTGTATGCGCATATTTCAATTGACCAAGGCGCAAGACTATTGGAGCAAAAAGGCATTCAAATCGTCCAAAAAGGCGTTGAAAATGGCTATATCCTAGTACAATTACCAGAAAGTAAAATAACAGAAATAGCGGCTTTGCCCTATATTGAATGGCTCGAACTCACTCCACCACCTGCACAAAAAGAAGATACAAATGGCCGATCGTACCACCGCAGTAATTTGGTGGATAGCGATCATCCATTGGGCAAAAAATACAACGGATCAGGTGTAAGTACCTTGGTTCGCGACGATGGTGCCTTGGGGCCGCATATCGACTATCAAGGACGCTTGTACAACCAACCTAATATAGGCGACCCCAATTCAGGTAGTCATGGCGACGGAGTTGGAGGTATTATTGGCGGCGCAGGGAATTTGGATGCAACCAAAAAAGGAATGGCAGCCGGCGCAGACGTATATGTGCTAGACTATACCGCTTCATTTCAGGATGCAACCATGTCATTGGTGCTGAATAAAAATGTAACCGTGACCAATAGCTCTTATTCCGATGGATGTAATGGCGGCTATACAACAGGTACACAAACCGTTGATCAACAGGTGTTTAGCAATTCCAAACTTATGCACGTATTTTCTGCGGGCAATTCCAATGGTTCCGATTGCGGCTATGGCGCGGGTACTGAATGGGGCAATATCACTGGTGGACATAAAATAGGTAAAAACGTTATTGCAACAGCCAATTTGGATGCCAATGGCGTGCTAGCTACGTCTTCCAGCCGTGGCCCGGTCAAAGATGGCCGACTCAAGCCCGATATTTCGGCGCACGGAGCGGGGCAAAACTCAACAGATACCGATAATACCTACCAAGTATTTGGGGGTACTTCGGCGGCATCGCCGGGGATTGCTGGTTGCGTCGCGCAGTTGACCAATGCCTATAAAACCATTAATAACACAGCACAAGCACCTTCGGCACTCCTCAAACTGGCGTTACTCAATACGGCCAATGAGATAGGCAACATTGGCCCTGATTATAAATATGGCTGGGGTCATGTGAATAATTACCGCGCATTGAGGGTATTGGAGCAAAACCGTTATGCTTCCGGTACCGCTACTCAAAATAGTACCACCAACCTAAATGTAACAATTCCAGCAGGTACAGCACAAGCCAAACTGATGCTGTATTGGGTGGATCCCGCCGCGAGTACTTCCGCAGCAAAAGCACTGGTGAATGACCTTGATTTGACGGTAATTGGGCCTACAGGCACTACTTTCCGGCCTTGGAAACTCAATCCAGCCCCCAATCCTGTTACTTTGGATGCGCCAGCAGGTGTTGGCCGTGATTCTTTGAACAATGTGGAGCAGGTATCCATTACTAATCCAGTTGCTGGCGTTTATACCATTAGGGTAAAAGGATTTCAAGTACCGATGGGCCCGCAAAACTATTATCTTTGTTGGGAGTTTTTGGATAATGGTGTTCAATTGACGTATCCAGCAGGTGGCGAAGGATTTGTACCCGGCACCATCGAAAAAATCCGCTGGGATGCTTATGGCAATAGTACCACATTTGCCTTAAAATATAGCACCAATGGCGGTGCTTCTTATACCACCATCAATTCGGCGGTCAACGCCAATCTGCGTACTTTCGACTGGACGGTGCCTAATATTTCCAATGGCAATATAAAATTCGCCATAATAAGGGGCAGCAGCAGCGATACCACCGATTACGCCTTCACTATTGCACCTCAGCCCAGCAACTTAGTCGTTAGTCGTGTATGTCCCGACTCCGTTACGTTAACATGGAGTCCAGTGCCAGGAAACAATACGCTGCGGTACGATATTTTCCAATTGGGGCAAAAATATATGGAACTCAAGGCGACCAG
>JAAFHO010000719.1 GCA_013297575.1 Chitinophagales bacterium | reverse complement strand
TGACGAAATCTTGTAGATTACTCCTGAACTCGTAAAATGCTGAAGCCCGGAAGTAATGTATATATTCCCATCGTTGTCATTAAACACAGATTTTGGGAAAAACAAACCTGTGCTTATACCTTCAAATTTATTGTTATAAATCGTACTATTTTTAGTATCGAATATTTGAGCCTCGCCTCCGAACTCTCCATAACTTGAACACATCCACCACCTATCATTATTGTCCAGATAGGTGAATTGTGGCATTGAAAAGTATTTGTCTGTTCTTCTCCAAAAAAGTCTCATAACTTTTTTTCGGTAAACTAATCCGCCAGCATGATTTTCAAATTCTGTCCAATATTTTTTTGTAATAGGATCATATACTGCGTATGGAACGATTACAAATATTTTGTTGTCAGAATTGAAGCAAATAGAGAGAATTCGATACTTTAATTTATGAAAAAGTGAAAATGATAAGTCATTTGGATTTAGTTTATAAATCTCGCCTTTGTCAGTCCCGATAAATACTTGGTTTTCTCTGTCCTTACTAATTGCTGTGTAACGAAATTTATTGTTGTATGCAAAGTGAACAGTGTCAAGTCTTGTTAAGTCCCAAATGATGACCTGTCCACTGTCATTAATGGCAAATAATTTATTGTCTATGGTCGTAAAAGATTTATATTCAATGTTTGTTCTTACAATTTCCTGGACCTTTATACTATCAATCTGTGAAAGTCCAATTTGTGCGAAGGAAAATGTCAAAAATAAATATATGGTCAATGTTCTTATTGTCATTTGTTGATTTTTAGACAAAGTTAAGCATTATTATTAAATCCATGTTTTTAGGGCGCACTATATTGTTAACTTGAATTTGCTATTTTGACATGAACTTGGCTTTCTATCATAACGATATTGGGTTCTGATTTGTAAACTCAGAACCCAAGTGATCCTTTCTTGATATAAATTTCTTTAATCAATATCCTACCTGAAATATTAAAAAAAACAATACATACTCCTAAAATAATTTCAAATAACATTATATTATCAACATTTTTTCCTGCTGAACCAACTTTTATCTTGGAATACAATCTACCTAAGCCTGAAAAAGCGACAAAAATGCCTATGAAATAAATCAAATGGCTTATTTGATGGAAATTAAATACAACCCAAGTCATTAAAAAACCAAGGCCAAAATAAATTCCACTCAAAAACCTAAATAGATTATCTAAAATAGGTGGAATTTGAACTGTATCGGGTAAATAAGAGCCAGATCCTTTAAGTAATAGATTCATACCGTCTAACAAACATATTAACGAAACAATACCTAATAAAATCTGCAATGTTAAGTCCATATTTAATTAATTTATATTATAATTTTCAACGCTCCCTATCACAAGAAGCATATGTCGCAATTTTTTATAAAACTAATCGTTCGAGCATACAAAAAAGTCAATTATCCGCTGTGGTAATGCTTTTTGTAAGAATTGATCTTGTCGCAATTATGCGTTTTTGGTAAATTGGCATTTCGGGTAATTTTCGCATCCTAAAAACTTAGTGCCAGCATTAGAACCCCAATTTACGCTTCTTTCTATGAGATTCGAGCCACATCTTGGGCAAATGGTATTTGAAGCATGTCGCTTTCGTAAAGACGCTATATGATCTCTATTGGAGAGCGAAGATTCAGATAAATGCTTGTCAACTGCTTTAATTACTCGACTGACATCTTCCGTTGATAAAATCTGATTGCTAAAGCGTTTTATGAATCTACCGATACCCGAGCGAATAACGTTATCTGGCAGCGCAGTTTTGAATTGACAATTTCCGACAAAATAAATCACAGTGTATATATTTGATTCATCTAAGTTCAAAAATTCAGATAGCACCTTTTTTTGTCTAAAGGTTTGTCTCAGTGGGTTCTGAAATGAATATTTCTTACCGTAAATTGATTGTGTCCAGTTAGGTTGTTGCTCAGTCCCAAAAATCCAACCCTTTTTATTTTTTGTCTCCACAATGAATATTCCAAAAACAGAAATAATAAGGTGGTCTATTTGAGTTGTTCCATTTTTCGAAGGAAGAATGATGTTGTGAAAAGTATAATACGATTTTTTAGGTAGTGATAACCACAAATAGAAAGTGGTTTTTTTTTCTCCTATCCAACCTCGAAATGGGTTCATGGTTTTTCTTTTTGGTGTATAACGGGTGCATGACTGTCAAACCGCTGCGTTTAGCGGGCGGTTGACAGTCACGCAAAGTTAGTACTATTTTTATTTATTAGGTACCGCGAGCGGCAGCGTTAAATCATTGGTTCTGTGCGAGATACAAACTCTTTGGATTGTGACTAATGTTTGGATTGAACTAACGCGTGAAAATCCGACCTGACGATATATGATTCGTACTGCTTGAACAATTCAGCCGACTTTTCTGGGCTATATTGCTCCTGAAACAACTTCTCAATATCATAATTTGCATTTGCTACGACCGGATCCATGATAAACACATACGTCCAGGTACTATCTGAGTTTTGTTGGGCTGGCATGAGCCAACGCGTTTTTTGGTATTGCTCGGCTATTTGTGGTTTCTTAGCAGTTATTAACACTTTGAAGAAGATATCTTCCATGAATTTTTCAAATTCTGGTTTTGATTCTGCCTTTACGTAATTAAAGATCAGCCATACCTGATCGCCTTCTTTTGACCGGTTGTTAGTTTTTGATTGAGCATGGACGCAAAGCGGCATGACAAATGTCACTAGAAGAAGAAAATAATTGATACTTTTCATGTTTAAAATATTTGATGAAAGATGATGATTGCACATTAAAGCAATCTTTTATTTTTTAAGACATATTGACTGCTGATTAGAGAGGTATTTGGGGGCGAATGCCCTGAACTAAACCCGCCATGCCTACCGCTGTCCGCCAAAAACGTTGATAATCAATCTTTATCACAGTCGTCGTAGTCGATGCCACGCTATCCGCGCCGCGCTCGGCAATCACTTCTTATTGGTGCTAACAGTGCCCCTCATGCATACCTCGCCGCCTGCGTTGGCTTTGAGTTAGGCTTTGGAGGCTGTTGGAGCGTGCATTATGGATACCTAAAATAGTGTTTCGAGCGAAGTTCCGCACAAATATAAGTATTTGTAATGAATGAGCAAAA
>JAAFHO010000717.1 GCA_013297575.1 Chitinophagales bacterium | reverse complement strand
CTATTGAACAATGGTATTCCATCAGTGCAGCAAATAGCAACTGAATTAAACGTTTCGGCAAGTTATTTGAGCGATATGCTTCGCAGTTTAGTTGGAGCAAATGCACAGCAATATATTCAAAACAAACTAATAGAAAAAGCAAAGGTGATACTTAGCACGACCAATTTTACGGTTTCAGAAATAGCCTATCAACTGGGTTTTGAGCATCCACAATCGTTTTCAAGACTTTTTAAAAATAAAGTAAATGTGAGCCCTTTGGAGTTTCGGGCAAGTTTTAATTGAGTTTTAAACCCCACCGCACACACCCCCCAAGATTGGGATGATCTGATGGGCTGCATGGCTCTCGGTCCCGAAATCAAAAAGATCATATATACGACTAATACCATCGAAAACCTGAACAGGGAGATTAGACGTGTCTCCAAGTCCAAAGCAGCATGGGGCAGCGACAAAGCACTCCTAATCCAACTTTTCCTTGCCATGGATCGTAAAAAGGACACATGGAACAAGGTCGTTTTTGGGTGGAAGGCTATCTATCGAAAACTAACTTTGACCCATAAGGAAAGATTCAATAACTATTTTTCTGAAATTTAGACACGGTTCAGTGAACAATCTCTCAAAATGGGTAAAAAAAAGAGTTGCCTCTTTCTTTTACCCATTCCAATTGGTGTGTCGCGCACCTACTCATTTATTACCAACTCCAAAGATCATGTTCTTTATTGAACAATTCATCTTCAATTTTCTGACTCTCCATCAACAAATCCGTTCCTGCAAGATAATCCTGCAAACGCCGGTCATAAACATTGCTTTCTTTAGAGATGTAGGACGCAAAATGACGCGTTTCAAATAAATCTTCCCAAGTAATGGTGGCCGCCACGTTATCTGTACCAATGGCTTTATGTTGTGCCAATACCTTCCGTGACGTTGGATAATTGACCCAAAATAGTGGTCGCTCAAACATAAAATCACCATTATCGTTCTTTACATCTATCATCGGTGCTATGCCAAGGATACGGTGCCGTAATGTTCCAAGGTTTTTATCAAAAAACCAAGCCTCTTTGATTCGGAAGCGTTTTACATCTTCCCAATTGAGTTCACTTTGAACAATTTGAACCTCCTCTTCTCCTGTATCCATGTTTATTGTTGTGATCGTATCAATCTCAAACAATACATTCTTAATATCGTTTTTATCCAAACGTTTCGTAAACTTATCGTCTTCTGTGCTATAAGCGTTCATTTCGCCTGTAAGTACCGCGTCGCGTAGCAAGGTAAATAGCGGCGACTCCGGTGCAACAAAAGGCAAGTTCATCTTTTCGCGGGTATCAATCACGCGCCAAATGCGTTTTTCCCATAAAATATCCGCTTCACGGATGGGCGCATATTGTAGTGTTTTCTTTTCCGCAATCACTTGTCGAGTAACAAAATCATCTACCGGTTCAGCAATTTCAGTAGTTTCAATTTCGGTGGCTTCCTCTACGGGTTGTGCCAGCAAATTGGTGGTGTTCAAGGTGGCCGTTGCTACAAATAAGAGCAGGCATGCACCGTGCATTAAAGCTGTTTTTTTCATAAAAATACCGTGTTTAGTAATTTTTAGAGCGGTAAAGCCCCGATTGATTAAAAATAGAATACCAGTTGCAATGAGGAACACTCCTGCAAGTCTAATTATTCCAATACAAAAAAAGTGTAAAAGGTTTGTGATGCGCGATCAACCATTACAGAACGGCAGGAGATTTTATATTGTTGCCTTTATGAAAATTTTAACACTTGGATGGTGTTATGAACGGCCAATAAATGGTAATTTGGAAAATATTTTGGCGCGTCGTAAATAGTGCGCAAATACAATACTGGCGTGATAAATACCTGTTTTATCCGCTTTTTTATCGGGCAATGCCCAGTTTTTTACAATTTCCGCCACTTGTTTTCTTTTGTTCAACATACCCCTAAAGCCACTATAAAAAGATAAATGTGCTTGCAATAATGCTTTAATGGCCGCAAAATTACCTTTTGATAAATACATAGCCGCCGCAACACCATCCAAAACCAATCGGGCGGGAATCAACCACAATAATTTGGTTGTACTTTCATTTTTTATCAGCGTAAATAAACTATTCCTAAAATTGAGGAATACCTTTCGCGGGCTATCATAACCCAAAGTGCCACCACCGAGGTGATATACTACACTTTGCGGGAAACACCACACGGAATATCCAGCCCGTTTTACCCGCCAACACAAATCAATTTCTTCATTGTGGGCAAAATAATCGCCATCAAAACCGCCAAAATTATGGTACAATTCTGCTCGAATAAAAAAAGCCGCACCCGCAGCCCAAAAACAAGGCTGTGCGTCATCGTATTGCCCGGTATCCTCTTCTACATAGGTAAACATACGTCCCCTACAAAAAGGATACCCTAAATAATCTACCCATCCACCACTCGCACCGGCATGTTCAAAGTAATTCCGCTTTTGATCTGCCAGTATTTTAGGTTGGGCTACTCCAATGGAAGCATCTTGGCGCATGGCCTCCAATATCGGGCGTGTCCAACCGGGGGTTACTTCCACATCGGAGTTGAGAATGATATAAAAATTCGCTTTTACCTGTGCTAATGCCTTATTGTATCCTTCTGCAAAGCCCCAATTGCGTTTTAAATCAATGATCTCAATGCCAGGGTAGTGGACACTGACAAATGCCATTGAACTATCGGGCGATCCGTTATCTGCTACAATAATGCGCGCATTGCCACTATGGGCCACCACAGAAGGCAAATAATGCGCTAAATGTGCTTGAGTATTGTAATTTAAAATCACAATGGCCACATCACTATCATCGGGTAAATCAGCAGTTTGATGGGCGTTTGAAACATTGTTTACCTCCGAAATACCCAATTGCTGCTCAATCGCTATTTGATCTTCGGCAATTTGCGCCTTTAAGGCATCCAATCCATCCAGTTTTTTGTCACCTCTAATAAATCCAATCACTTCTACTTGCAAATGCTGACCGTAAAGATCACCATCAAAATGCAACAAATTTACCTCTACCCTAAGTTCGCTTGCTCCTTCAATAGTAGGGCGCTCACCGATATATAACATGGAGGGAATGCGCTTATCGTGGCCTTTTAGGAGCGCATAAGCAGC
>JAAFHO010000718.1 GCA_013297575.1 Chitinophagales bacterium | reverse complement strand
ATCTATTTTCTATTAGGTATCTATTTTCCCAAAAATATTTCAAACCGTGTCTAAGTACCGTGTAAAATAAGTTTTTTATATTTTGAGGTCTCTATTTTTAGAATATTTGTAGTGGTTGACCGACCCAGAATGGGTCAAATGTTTATAGCAAAATCGCAGTTTCAATACGCGTGCGACCCTGTAGGGGTCGAATATCATACATCCACATTACTCTATAAACATTTGACCCATTCTGGGTCAGTTATACCCTCTAAATATAAAAAAACTTATTTTACACTGTACTAAGAACAATGACAACACAATATATTTAATTTACATTTTTTAAAAAAACTATCCAAACCTTTTTTTAAAAGGCATTACCCAAAAAACAAGATAAACAACTACATTTGCGTCTTACTTTTAAAACAACAGCAACATGAATATTCCTGATAATTGCAGGTTTACGGAAGACCACGAATGGGTACGCCTCGAAGGCGGCAATACTGCATACGTTGGCATTACAGATTTCGCTCAAAGTGAACTAGGCGAATTGGTGTATGTGGAGGTAGAAACCGTGGGCGAAACCGTAGCAGCGGGTGGCATTTTCGGCGCAGTAGAAGCGGTAAAAACAACATCTGATCTATTTATGCCCGTAACTGGTAAGGTGTTGGAATTTAATGCCGACATCGACGACAGCAAAGGCGGTGATCCGGGTTTAATCAATTCGGATCCTTATGGTAAAGGATGGATCGTGAAAATTGAACTTTCCAACCCAGCCGATGTTGATAAGTTACTGGATGCAGCGGCTTATAAGGAGCATACCAAATAGAAATATTATTTATTTTATTTCTTGGACGTTGCTTGTACTTTTTCTACCACAAAAGTGCACATAGGACACAAAGACGTAGAATAGCCGCTTCGCTTGTTTTTTTAGAACACAAAGCGTTGCTTGTAGTTTTTTTACCACAAAAGTGCACAAAGTTCACAAAGACGTAGAGTAGGCGCTTCGCTTGTTTTTTAGAACACAAAGATTAAGCGTACTCTTTAGCGTATGTTACGTTTTGTGTGCTTTTGTGGTAGAAAAAATATTACGGCATGTAAAATAAACCTCCTTAAGCGCATCACCCAAACCAAGCACACACTATTATGTCAGCACTATACGAAACCGCTGCGCGCAATATGCAGCAAAATGGCTTTCTCGACCTCGAAGTAGATCCTACCATGGATTTAGTAGCAGCCATCAATCAGTTGAAAAAAGAGAAAAATGCCGTTATTTTAGCGCATTATTACCAAGAATCCGAAATACAAGATGTAGCAGATTATATCGGTGATTCCTTGGGGCTTTCTCAACAAGCCGCTTCTACCGATGCGGATATTATTGTTTTTGCAGGGGTGCATTTTATGGCCGAAACCGCCAAAATGTTGTCGCCCAATAAAAAAGTATTGTTGCCCGACCTAAAAGCAGGTTGTTCGTTGGCCGATTCTTGTCCGCCGCACTTGTTCCGCAAATTTAAAGAAAAATACCCCGATCACGTGGTGGTGAGTTATATTAATTGTACCGCGGAATTGAAAACCCTGACGGATATTTGCTGTACCTCTACCAATGCTGTTCAAATTATAGAAAGTATTCCCAAAGACCAGCCGATCATTTTTGCGCCGGATAAAAACTTGGGTGCTTATCTCGTTAAAAAAACAGGCCGCGATATGGTGATCTGGAACGGTGCTTGTATGGTTCATGAGATTTTTAGCCACGAAAAAATTGTGAAACTCCGCAACCGCCACCCAAATGCGAAGTTTATTGCACACCCCGAATGCGAAGCACATATTCTCGATATGGCCGATTATATCGGTTCTACTACTGGATTGCTCAAATACACCATGAAAGATAGCGCCATGGAATATATCGTGGCTACGGAATCGGGTATTTTGCACCAAATGCAAAAAAGTAGCCCACACAAAACTTTTATACCTGCTCCGCCAGATAACCATTGCGCTTGTAACGATTGCCCGCACATGAAACGCAATACAATGGAGAAACTTTGGTTGTGTATGCAGCACGAATTACCCGAAATCGTATTGGAAGACTGGGTGATCGAGCAAGGCCGCGCTTCTATCGACCGTATGTTGGAGGTGTCTGCACAAGCAGGATTATTGGGCTAGGTTTTCAATAAAACTACGTAAATACTTAGCCCACTCCCATTTCGGTCAAAAAAGGTCAATTTTAGGCCATACTACTTCGGCAGGCTCAGCATGAATTCGTCGTTTTTTTCGCCCGATGCGCTGCATCGAACTCAAAAAAGCGACTCGCCTGGCCAAAAATTGCCTACTTTTTTGACTCGAAACCGTTGGGCCAAGTATTTACAAAACGATAATATAATATGACAAAATTCCTGACCGCCGAATGGCGCAAATTGATACTTATTAATTACGCCGTTCCGCCCGAATTACTGCAACCTTGGCTGCCTCCCGGGGTCGAATTGGATATTTGGAACGATACCTGCTATGTGAGCGTAGTAGGTTTTATGTTCCAAAATGTACGTGTGAAAGGCGTTCCAATTCCGTTTCATATCAATTTTGAAGAAGTAAACCTGCGTTTTTACGTGGTGCGTAAAGATGCCGAATTGGGCGATAAACGCGGTGCGGTATTTATCAGCGAATTGGTACCCAAACCAGCCATTGCGTTGGTTGCCAATTGGTTATACAACGAACCCTACTCCACCGCCCGTATGGCGCATAGTTGGGAGCAGGAAAAAGACCAACTTACCGTAACTTATAGCTGGCGCAAAAACGGACTCGAGCATACCATTGGGGTACGTGCACAGTCCATGCCTATCCCGCTCAAAGTAGGTAGCGAAGCCGAATTTATCACCGAGCATTATTGGGGATATGGTACCCTCCGAAACGGCCAAACGATGGAGTACCAAGTGGAGCACCCTCGGTGGGAATTGTATCCGGTGGAGTCGTGGCGTTGCGATGTCAATTTTGAAGCAGTTTATGGGTCGCAATTTGCTTTTTTGAGTACCGCCGAACCCGTTTCTGTATTTTTGGCCGAAGGCTCAAAGATTGCAGTATATGAAGGCCGTAAAATATAGATCATTTTATGGAGCAAATTAGACAGGTAATGCAGCAAATGATCGCTGTTTCGGAAGAG
>JAAFHO010000716.1 GCA_013297575.1 Chitinophagales bacterium | reverse complement strand
GGAATTGCTTTTACGGGCATTTCTGGACGACCCCAAACCGTAAGTTTTCTATCCTTTGAACGATCAAAACTAAAGGCTTGCAAACTACTGCCATATGGTTGCGGCAGTGCCGTAGAACCTCTGGATACATTCGCACCTTCCGAGTTGTTCAAAACACCACCAATCGTTTTTGGATTTAAGGCTTGCAGCCCGACCGCATATACACCATCGCGCACAACCCCTACTACTTCACCAATCGTTTTGTTGATCATAGTAGGATAAGGCCCCCAAATCACGGCGTTTACCTTGTTTTTTGCGTTTAATTGAAGTAATTCAAAGGTAATATGCGTGGTTTTTTGAACCACTTTTACTTGAGCCGTAATCTGGACAGGCTGATAAAAAAGTGAAATAATGCCCGATTTGAAAGTAGCCCTCGTGGGTTCGTACCAATTACTGTCGATCCGAATTTGCAGCAAGGGGGCTTTTTCGCCCGTTGCTAGGTAATTTTTTTCAGGAGTAGGACTCGACAATACAACCAATTGCCCTTTGTCTGATAGATGAACGTTCAAACCTTCGCTTTTCAGACGGATCATTTGCGCCGAAACAGTGAAGGATGGAATAAAAAGGGCACAAACAAGGGTAACTATTTTTAGCATATTTGTAGTTGGTTAAATTTGGCTCAAATTTAGTGCAAAAATTTCCACCCCCCAACTAATTTCTACCTCATTTGGCGGGCAGGATTTGGGTAAAATGCTCCAAGTAGTTTAGTACCATTTGCTCCCAACCAAAGTGTTCGATGGTATAAGATTGCCATGTTGCTGCGCGTTGTTTAAACTCCCGGTAATCATCTATTACATTATCCAAAGCCATACTCCATGCATTTGCGTCGGCAGAAGGCAATAATATCCCATTTTTTTGGTCGTGTATGGCAGTAGGTATGCCATCTATATTGGCGGCCAAAACTGGTACGCCACAAATGCTGGCTTCCAAACAAACTAGTCCAAAACCTTCCATGTCGCCTGATACCTTAATGTTAGGCATAACAAAAGCATGGGCAGCACGAAACAATTGCACCACATCTTCAAATGGAATGCGGCCTAGGTGTTTTACATTAGGATTATGTAACAATAAACTGCGCAACCGCACTTCATCGGTTGGGAAACCTAGTGCCAATTCGAGTTGGGCACGCAATCGACCTGGCTGCCAATGCAATAGCCGTTCAGCGCGTGAAGGCATCGGTGAAAATGGGCCAATAAGTAGCAATTGTGTTGGATGTTTCATGGCTGGCATTACTTGCTCTATCAACCACGAAAAACCTTTGCGTCGTACCGACCTGCCCATAGCCACTAAAATGGGTTTATCGGGCTGAATTTTATATTTTTCGAATAAAATAGGTAAATCACTAGGTTTGAAGGCTAAATCCGCGATGTCGTGATCTACGCCATTCGGTACTACTACAACCTTGTTTTTGTCCAAGCCGCGCGTTATACAAGCATCAGCAGTTGCTGCACTTACGGCAATAATGAGGTCAAAACGGTTGAATTTGGGCAGAATAGTGCGCTGATACCATTGGTTGGGAAACACAATATCCAAGCCATGTACAGTGACAGCGCGGCGTAAATGGGTATAACCTTTGTGTCCGACACAGACAGCAGCGATCAGTGCATCGTTGAAATGCACCACCGAAATACCGGGATTGGCACTACACAAATCAATGATTCTACGGCGTAAAGCGATAAAAAACAACAACTTACTTTCTCCTTTTCGGGGCATCAGCAGGTGTACTTTAGCATACTTGCGCATACCTTCAACGAGTTCGTAACTCTGCTTTTCCATACCTCCTGTGGATGGCGGGTACTTGTGTGTAACAAAAAGAATTTCCATTAATCCAACGAGGGCGCGGTACGCCATTTGTGGTAAAAAATAAAATAAGTAATAAGACCAAAAGCGATCCAAAATAACTGGCGTGTGCGGCGAAGAATGGATGCGGTGATCCATATTTCGGGTGCATGTACGCCTATGGCTTCGAGCATTACTTTGTTGCCATATTCTTCCGCCCCAATTTGGCCAGGAACAAAGGTAGCAGCAACTTTGAAGAACACTACGCCCATATCAACATAGATCGCTTGTAACAGCGTCGTCGTATCTTCACCTAGAAAAATTAAAATGAGATAAAACTCCAGTCCGCCAAAAATCCAATGTAAAGTTAGAAAAAAACTGGCCCAAACCCAAGCCCCTTTTTGTGCTTGGATACTAGCCACTAATAGTTGTTGACCGTTTTTTATCTTATCTATCCACCGAGCAGGGAAGATGCTGGATGCTAATTTTGAAAAATTAATTGTAATAAATCGTCCAATTGGTCGAGCCAATATCCATAATAAAACAAAACCAATGAGGCATCCGATATAGGAATAAATAGAAAGATGGGTGGCTTTTTGCCAAATTTCGTGGTAATATAGCAATAAAACGGTTGCCAAAAACAAAATTAATTGCGTTATGATCGTAATCGTTCTCGATACGAATACCGAGGAAATAACGGTGGCTCGATCAATGCCTTTGTTGTGCAACATCACAGATTTGAGCGCTTCCCCACCTACCATACCGGTCGGATTTACAAGTCCAATCGTTTCTCCGATGTGGCGGATCAAGAATAAATCGTAAAAATTCACCTTTTTGCCTTGCGCACCAAGGCAGTATTGCCAAGCAATTGCACCACACAGTGCAGCGAGAAAAGTAGTCAGCAGCAGCCAAATAAATTTGAACCCAATCAACCTCAAACACATCCCTACTTTGTGCCAATCCGTAGATTGAACAAACCAGGCAATAACGACCAAGAGTACAACAAAAATTATTTTTTTTAGGTATTTCACAAGAGGACGGGCTTGGGGCGATCCACTTTTTGGGCTAATGTAGCCACATCGTCAAAATAGCGGTTGGCCAGTTCTTCCCAGTTAAATTGCCGACTATATTGCTGCCCTGCTAACGATATTCTATGGCGCAGATCTGTATCATTCAGGAGTAAGGTTATTTTATCCAAATAGGCTTCGGGGTTATTGGGTGCGCACCTAAAGCCATTGATACCTTCTTCCACAAAATCACGCGAACCGCCACCATCGGCAATAACACAGGGCAACCCGGAGGCCATGGCTTCTAACACGAC
>JAAFHO010000715.1 GCA_013297575.1 Chitinophagales bacterium | reverse complement strand
GCTGCTGGACAAAGCGTAATGGCATTGTTCAACATATCGATACTTGCTCCGAATTGTCGCCAAATGATGGCTTTTAGTGTATTTTCCATATTTATTGCTTTATAAAAATATAACCTTGTGTTGCTCCCCAAACTTGTTCCCCTACGGCATCAAAAAGTTACACCATCTCTATTCGTCTAATTTGTTTTTAATGGCGCTAATTATATTCAGTTTATCAGCAATTAATAATAAGAGAAAAATGGTAAGTGTAACAAAAAACACAGATACAATAATGGTAGCAAAGTATTTTATCGTCCATTCCAAGGCAACTTTAACTCTATGTATAAAACTGACACCTTGTTCTGTTGCTCCTTCATAAATGGACATTTTTACAGTACAAAATTCATTTTCTGTATCAAAATTTCCGAGTTCAACACCGAGTTCTTGTGCTTTTTCTTCGATTTCTAAAATTTTGTCATTCAATGCTACAAAGTCGGTAATTTGTCCACCTTTTGATTTTAAGTCGTTGAGCGACTGTAGTGTTTTTTCGATGGATGTCTTTTTTGCATTGAGTTGTCGGTACTCATTGGTCTTGTCCACTTTTGTAATTTCAGTGGCCTTTACTACGCCTATTGTTTGAATATCGAGATAGAAACTGTCAAATTGCGCTGGATTTACTCCAATCAACAAATGGATTTGCCTGCTTCCTTTTTGCCCCAGGTTTTGTTCGTATTGAATAACGGCGTTGTAAGATTTAGTTTTTGATTTCAGCAGTTTTTCATCTTTTTCAAATTCAGAAGTCTTTGTTTTTATGGATGCCGTTTTTTCAAATTTTTGATTAGAGGCCATATTAGATGCAACCTGCATATCGCCTTTTAATGAGATTTTTTCAGAAGCATAGTTTTTTCGTAAATTATTGATGCTACTAAAAAAATTGCCACTGTAATCGCTACTGGTATTTGGGTCAGTAGCGACATAGCCGTAAATAAGCCTAAAAACAAAAAGTAGGATAAATAGCCCTACAAAGTATTGGCTTGTTTTCCAAAATCTAGATTTAAAATTTGTAGTCATATTATGTTTTATTGATTGTGATTCAATACACTGTAAACTAAATTTTAATCAATGTAATTTTTTTGGCAAATCTATCATCAAAGGTTTTTAATACTACATAATACCAATTTTGCTCTGGTATATCTACGGTAAAAATGTCATTCTTTTTATGGCTTTTTATGGCGGTTTCAAATCCCTTTACTAATGTGTTTTCTGCAAACCATCCTGTGTCGCCCGTTTCATTTTTATCCGAAGTATGTTTTTGTACCAATGAAGAAAAACGTGTTCCTTTTTTGTATTGTGAAAGAATTCCCTGTCTTTTAATATCTATTTCCTTTTTTGTAAATTCCGTTCCAGAAAAGAAAATATATTTGACCCTAAAGGTTAAATTAGAATCAATTTGCAAGATTTTGTAACTGTTATTGTCAATATTAAAGGTAAAACCCGTTTTTTTACTGTAGAGGGGCAACATCATTTCTGAGGTATCAAGAATGGATGAAATCGTAAATAGTTTTGCCTTTACTTTTGGGTTTTTTGCGATAAATTGCTCTGCCTGAGCAATCGTATTAATTTTCGATAAGTCAATATCACTTATTTGTCCAAAGGATAGTAGGTAAAAAAGTGACAATGCTGTTGTTAAGATTAATCGTATCATTTTTTATGATGTGTGAGGGTTAATTTATAAAGTACTTTTTTACTACTGCAAGAAGAACTAACCATCGTTGAGTAGATCTTCTTGCAATAAGTAAATCTATTATACTATCCCTGATTACAAATGTTGGACTTCTCCGAAGTCATTAGGATTTACTGATATGGGATAAACTATATTAAAAAGTATCCCACCCTTTTTATTTTTCCCAAATTCCCCCAATACCCAATTCCCACAATTTCTTATTCAAAGCCGTAATATCCACGTCTAATATTTCAGTTCCACGCGCCTTTAGGTTTGCCCATTGGGTATCTAAAATCTTTTTTTGATCCAAAGATGGCTGGGTCACTTTCGGGATATCGCTCTCTGTTTGATTGATGAGAAATAGATAGTTGGCGGTAAATTTATTCGGGAAATTTTCTACATCATCGTACGCTTTGGACTTGCGTTGCACCATATCCTCGTCCCACGTCTTCATTTTTTTGACCAATATTTCGCCTTCAGTACGGATGGCTTTGAATTTGGAATCGGTGGG
The DNA here is from genome assembly GCA_013297575.1 of Chitinophagales bacterium. GTDB lineage: Bacteria > Bacteroidota > Bacteroidia > Chitinophagales > Saprospiraceae > M3007. Next base: position 929 of record JAAFHO010000715.1, on the reverse strand, counting down.
CAAATTGGCTAGTAATTCCTCCAATTGTTGCTTTTTTGCATAGTTAGTATTGATCATGGTGTGCATTTCGCGCAAATCATTTTCCATCGTTAGCATGACTTGGTGATAATTCTGGTAAGTGGCTTTGTCGGTTGCATACAAAGGATTGGCCAGTATTTCGGCAGAAGTGGCGGCTTGCTGATCGCCTGTTTTTAAGGTGAAAGTATATTTGCCGGGTACTGCTTTGTGTCCACCGTAACTACTTTCAAAATAGGCGTTTTCTATGCCTGTCATTGGCGGGTATCGCATATCCCATACGAAACGGTTCAGACCTTTATTGGTATAAAGGGTAGGCTGTGACGAAGGGCCGCCATCCCATTTTTTGTACAGGCTGTCCTTTTGGGAACTTATGGTGCGTACTACATTGCCTGCTTCATCCTTGATTTCCAAAGTGAGCAGGGCATCTTTTTTGGGGGCTGTGAGGTGGTAATATAGGACAATGCCATTGGCAGGGTTTACGCCTTCTGTGGAGGACATACCTGTAAATGTATCATCGGTTTTGTTTAATTCGCTGCGGCCATTGGCGAGGTACGCATTTTCGGGTTGGTAAATGGCTAAGGTTGCGTTTTGCTCTTTTTTGTATTGGCGTACAAGTCCTAAATCATCCAAAATCCAGAAAGCACGACCAGAAGTGGCGGCAATGAGGTCGCCTTGGTGTATTTTTAGATCTGTAATGGGGGCAATGGGCAAATTGAGTTGGAAGGGTGACCAATCTTTACCGCCGTTCCAAGACACAAATACGCCCAGTTCGGTACCTGCAAAAAGTAAATCTTTTACAGCAGTATCTTCGCGCACCACGCGTGTAAAGGCATTATTCGGAATACCAGAAACGATTTTTGTCCAAGTTTTGCCATAATCGGTGGTTTTGTATAATCCGGGTGTATGGTCGT
>JAAFHO010000713.1 GCA_013297575.1 Chitinophagales bacterium | reverse complement strand
TCGAAACCTGAATACTTGAATTAAGACCTGTGGTTGACCAAACGTATTGATTAAATCCAGTAGTTGCCTCTAATAATGCTTGGCTACCTGCGCAAATTGTGCTTGGCCCAGAAATGGCTACATTAGGAGCAGCAGGAATAGCGGCAGTAAATGTGTCGGAACCTGTACAGCCTGTAATATCGGTAACCGTTACAGTATAATTACCAGCAGCATTTACGACAATAGTAGAACCATTACCAGCTGTACTCCAATTATAAGTACTAAATCCACTTCCAGCATCTAAGGTAAGTGTACCATTACATTGATAGGCTTGCGCTACAATATTGATATTCAAACTATTAGAAATTACAAGGCTAATGTCATCTGTACCAGTACATCCATTAGCCGCTGTGACTGTGACCGTATAATTGCCAGGAGTACCGGTTGTAATGGATGCCCCAACTTGGCTATTAGACCAAATATAACCCGTAAAACCAGCCGCTACTGAAAAAGTAGCACTTCCTCCTGCGCATATACTGGATGGGCCAGTAATGATCGGATTAGGCACAGGTAATTGGCTGACTGAAAAAGTGGCCTCATCGGTGCATCCGTCTGCGTTGGTGACCGTTACGCCATAAGTACCAGAAGTGTTGATATTTATTGAAGGTGTGCTTTGGGTATTGCTCCAAATATAACTGACAAAACCAGCAGTTGCACTCAAAGTAGTGGATGAACCAGAACAAAAACTTGTAGCACCACTAATACTTACGACTGGGATAGGGAGAATATCCGCAAAAATAGAAGTAGAAGCCGTACAACCTTGTCCATTGGTCACTGTTACGGTATAATTATTTTCTACTGTAACTACCGTAGTTGGCGTTATGGCACTATTCGACCATGCATAAGCACTGTAAGGGGTGGATGTACTCAATGTGCTTTGGTTATTACAAGAAGTAGCAACATTGATACTAGGCGTTGGTGCTAACAAGAATGTCTGGGTTTCTACTGCGGTTGCTGTACATCCATTAGAAGCAGTAACAGTAACCGTATAATTACCACTATTGGTTACAGAAATAGTTGGATTGGTGGATGACGTACTCCAATTATAAGCAGTATAAGGACCATTGAGCACAGAAAGGGTAACATTATTACCCGCACAAACCGATGCCGAACCTGTAATATCAGGATTAGGGGTGGCCAATACAACTACAGTAGCGGTTTCGGTATCCGTACAACCAAAGGCATCTGTTGCAGTAACAGTGTATGTACCACTAGAGTTTACTGTCAAATTTACATTACTACTTCCGCCAGTCCAATTATAACCTACAAAACCAGGAGTGGCGCTCAAAGTAGTAAAAGAGGATGCACAAAAACTTAAAGCACCACTAATATTTACAACAGGCGGTGAGGGTATATTCACTACAAAATCATCGGTGTTGGTACAGCCCGCTGCATTGGTAACTGTAACAGTATAAGTACCTGACGATGAATATGTTGCAGATGAACCAGATCCACCGCCATTGCTCCAAGCATAAGAAGAGAATCCACCGCCGGCGTTCAACACAATTTGGCCATTACAGGCGTATGTATTTTGGATGATACTAGGCGTAGGTAAAGCATTTATTGTAACTACCCCACTCCCTGTTCCTGTACATCCATTGGCCGCAGTAACTGTTACAATATAAGTACCCGCTGTGCTATAACTTGCAGACGATCCATTACCTCCACCACCACTCCAATCATAACTGGCAAAAGGAGCATTAGAAACATTTAAGGTAACGGGGGTTCCTTGGCAAGCAGCACCACTTGTTACCGTAGGCACCGGTGAGGCTTGGCTACTGACCAATACTGAAGTAGCAGTAGTACACCCCTGTGCATTGGTGGCCGTTACGGTATAAGTACCTGCATTGGTCACCGTAAGATTTGGGGAAGTACTTCCTCCTGTCCACGAATAACTAGCAAAACCAGCAGTAGCATTCAGCGTAGTAGAACTAGATGTGCAAAAACTCAATGTCCCACTAATATCTACAACGGGCGCTGACGGAATGCTCACCACAAAATCATCGGTATTGGTACAACCGGCTGCATTAGTCACTGTTACTGTATAAGTACCTGATAATGAAAAAGTTGCAGTTGGGCTTGAACCACCTCCATTGCTCCAAGCATAAGAAGAAAATCCACCGCCAGCATTCAACACAATTTGACCATTACAAGCGTATGGATTTTGAACAATACTGGGAGCAGGTAAAGTATTTATTGTAACAACCCCGCTCCCTGTTCCGGTACATCCATTGGCTGCGGTAACGGTTACCGTATATGTACCAGCAGCACTATAATTGGCCGATGATCCATTACCGCCACTATTACTCCAATCATAACTTACAAATGGTGTATTAGAAATATTTAAGGTAACAGGTACTCCTTGGCAAGCAACACCACTGGTTACACTCGGCACTGGTGAAGTCTGGCTACTTACTAATACCGAAGTAGCAGTAGTGCACCCCTGTGCGTTAGTGGCCGTTACGGCATAAGTACCTGCATTGGTCACCGTAAGATTTGGGGAAGTACTTCCTCCAGTCCACGAATAACTCGTGAAACCAGCAGTAGCATTCAAAGTAGTATTTTGCCCAGAACACAAACTCAAAGTACCCGTAATCGCAACGGTTGGAGGCGTTGGAACTGTTCCTGTAAATGTAGCAGTTCCTGTGCAACCGGTAGCATTTGAAACAGTAACAGTATAGGTGCCAGCAGCCGGATAAGTGGCCGTTGCGCCGCCGCCGCCGCCATCGCTCCAAGCATAAGTACTAAAACCCGACCCAGCATTCAATACAACCGTCCCCAAGCAATTGGGTGTTTGGGTAATTGTTGCAGTAGGTGCTGGTACTAAAGCAATTGTAGCTGTGGCAGTGGCTGTACAACCCGCAGTATTGGAAACGGTTACTGTGTATGTCCCCGCAGTATTTACACTAACACTTTGTCCTGAACCTAACCCACCGCTCCAAGCATAAGAAGAAAAAATCTGATTTACCGCAATAGTAGTACTTTGTCCAGCACATATTTGGGGTGTAAAGTTGAGCGTTGGTGTTGGTGCAGCAACAATATTTAAAGTAATGCTACCCAAACCAGTGCATTGTGCTTGAAGTTGTACTCCTCTGAATAATAACAAT
>JAAFHO010000711.1 GCA_013297575.1 Chitinophagales bacterium | reverse complement strand
ATTGCTGCGCTTGGTTGTGCCCTGCCAATATTCCGACCAATTGCTTTGGTTGTATTGGAGGAGGTTACATAATTCGCGTTTTTTCATCAAAAGCCCATCGGTGGGCGATTGTGCTTTGACCAAAACGGGAGCCATTGCTAAAAGAATGGCGCATAATCTGAGTGTTTGTTGTACCGTCATAAAAGAAGAAACCTAGTTCAAAATATACTAAGTGTCGTACAAAGGTAGGCGAAGACAAACCCGATTTATTCTTGATGAAGTGAATTCTAATGAAATTTTTAGAAATGCTAAGTGTCATTAAGTATTTGGGCATAATTAATTGCAGAAATGAACGCAGGTATTTTTTCGTCCAGACAAGCCGTTTTTGAGGCAGATAGCAGCGCTATCTAACGAAAAAATGGCGCAGTATGGGCGGGAAAGACCAAGTTCAAAATGATAATTAATTATGCCCAAATACTCATAATACTGTAATTGGATACAACCACTCGAAAAGCCCTTTAAATTCCCGACTCCAAAAGGCTTCTGTGTGTTGTCCGCGGTCTTTAACCACTACCTGAAATTGGTCATCTGAGAACCCCGCATCCTTGAGTGTCCAATAGGTGTGTTCCATCGCCCCGGCCATTGAACGCATTTCTTTTTTGCTGGCGGAAATATAGATTTGACTTTTGGGGCCAGACACTTGTGCGGGTAATTCCATCACCTTAGGATTGTACCAAAATGAAGGCGAAAGCACCCCTACTTTACCAAAGACGTGGTTGTATTTCATGCCGGCATAAAAAGCAATCAATCCACCCATAGAGGAGCCAACAATTCCAGTGGCGTCTCGTTGCCCCCAAGTACGATAAGTTTGATCGATAAATGGCTTAACGGTATGTTCAATAAATTGGAGGTAAAGGTCACCCTGCGCCTTGGTGCGTCCTTTAGAAAACGGCGCATATTCTCGGGTGCGGTCGATACCAGCATTGTCAATACCCACCAAAATGGCTTGCCGTATCAAAGGTTGTCGGGCCATGAGCGTTTGTAGTTTCCAATATCCGAAAGCGGCAGTTTCGGCTTCAAATAGGTTTTGTCCATCTTGCAGGTAAATGACGGGGAAACGCTTATGGACTTCTTTTTCGTAATTGCGTGGCAAAAGCACCCTGATGCTTCGGGTGCGGTCAAGTTGGGGGCTATAAAAATTATTGTGAATGATGAGCATAGTAATTTGGGGTGGTTTAGAGGAGGCAGACAAGTAGGTCTGCCATTATGGTGATTACCGATAAACAAATTGAATGGCCATATCTCTTCCATTTTTTTGGAAAATAGCCTGATTGATCCAAACATTGGCCAATTGTTCGGCTAGGAAAAACTTATCGTTACCGCCCATATCGTGTATAGTACCAAAGCCAATATCTTGGGCCAATTGTGTGGCGGCGGCCTTACCAATAGCACTATCACCTGCTACAAACATATCAATGCCGTGTCCGTGATAAATAGGGTTGGTTGTATTTTCAAATCCTGTGGTATTGAAACATTTTACCACATCGCGGGTGTAGGTATGGGCCAAAATGGCATCAGTGGTGTTGGTAAAACCAGCTGGGCCGCGTCCCATAACGATATTCATGGTATCAATAATGATTTTTCCTGTGGTATCGCCGAGCGATTGTGCTACTTCTACCGCAGCCGTAGCGGGTGTTGCCACCACGATAATATCGGCCATTGTTACAGCGGTTTCAATACTGTGCAACGTTGTATTGGGGTTGTCTAATAAATTTTTTCCTTTAAAATTTTCGGTATCCTTAACGCCAAGCAGTACCGTATGACCTGCTTTTGCAAAACCTGTGGCCAAGGCACCACCTACGTTTCCGGTGCCGATAATTGCTATTTTGTACATGTTGAGTCTATATTTTAAGCAAAAGTAAAAAGAATACTGCACTTAGAAATCGTAACGAACGAAACTTCCAAAATTTCTAGTTTTTACCTTTGTATTTCGGCCTATTGCTCCAAAATCAGCAGCACCGCCAAAGGAAAAAGAATTGATTTTTATACCAAGTCTCATTCTTTGAAAAAGGGAATATGGTTTGGTTTCCACTGTAGGTAATGCATTAAATAGTTCTAATTGGCTAAATAAATGTATTTTTTTAGATATTTTAGGCTCGTATCGGGTCAATAAAAACCAGTCAATATTGGGTTGGGATAATAGTTCGCCCACCAGCCAAGTAAATACCATAAAATCGTGCTGGCGGTGGAAGTATTGTAGCCCTGCTTTAGGGAATACACCTGTTCCCGAGATTTGTAAAACGGCTACAGGTGCTAAGCCTTTCAACTTGGGTACATTAAAACTTAGGGCATTAGTGTTGCCAAATTGTGGTAAATAGGAGGTATGTGTTTGGCGATAATCGATACTTACCCTATTGCGGTTGAAAAATAAAAAAGGAGATGGTTTTCCCTCTTTTGTTTTAATATTCCTAAAGAAAAGTACATCTAAAGTAGATTTTTTATGGCCGAATAATACTTCTACGGGAATTTGCGCTGTTGCTATACTCGAAAGGAACAAGTAAAAAAATAAACAAAACAGTTGTATTTTACGCATAATATTTCTTTTTTTTAAATGAAAACCCATTCAGCCGAACGGTATCTTTCAGATTTTCCGAGATACCGTTCGACCAAGAAATAAGATTTAGTTCAATTGTGTCAATATATCTAAAAACTGTTGGGGTTGCACCACAAAAGGCAGGTGTGAAGTGGCAATTTCGTAGGTTTTTTTGATCGTACCATTGTTTTTAACCATCATTTTTTGAAGATCGTAACCAACGGCTTGATCTTGGGTAGTGTGGATATAATACTTTTTGACGCTTCCGAATTTTGCTTTGGTTAGTAATACTTTACCTTCTAGCGGTTTGCTTGGTTCTTCTTTGTGGTACTTCACCAGCACTTCTTGCATAAACGCAGGGCAATCAGCGCATACAGCGGGGACGATTACGTCTTTTTTAATTTTTGCTGCGCTGTAATCTGCGTTAAATTCCAAGGCATTTCCGACTTTACTTTGAGTATCTTTTTTGGACAAACTTAATAAATCCTCACCGTTTTGTGGTAGATAGGCGGCAACATAAACCAATTTTTCAATTTTATTTGGGATGTTTTCGGCCACTTGTGAGACCACAATACCAGCCATGCTAT
>JAAFHO010000710.1 GCA_013297575.1 Chitinophagales bacterium | reverse complement strand
CCCATACGCATGGCAACGGGAGCATTGGTCAGCACAATTTGAGCGCCTTCTTCAACACAGCGTTCTGCCACTTTCCAGGCAATACTTTCGCTGTTTAAAGCGCCAAAAATAATTCCTTTTTTTCCTTTAAGTATCATCTAATATAAATGATTGATGTTAAGTGAGCATTGCTTCGCACGCAGCAAAGGTACTTTACTTTTGTTGACGAAAAAATTTATCAAAAAATAAGACTTGAAAATCTACGGCATTACCCCAATATGCGCGGTTATGCTCGCCGGGTCTTTCGGTGTATTCATGTGCTACTTTGGCTTCGAGCAGGCTTTGGTGCATGGCGCGGTTGACTTCTAGGAAAAAGTCGCCAGTTCCGCAATCAATAATCAAAGGTGTCGCCGATTTTTGCAACATGGGTACCATATTAATGGCCGAAGCTGCTTCCCAATTATCCCAGTGTTGGCTGGGTTTGCCCAAAACACCCTCCAAATCCCAGTCGTTTTTTTTAAACGGCCTAAGATCCAAACCGCCACACATGCTGCCTGCTGCTCCAAATACATCGGGGTGTTTGGCGGCGAGTGTGATGGCACCGTGTCCACCCATGCTCAATCCGGCAATGGCGCGACCTGCTTTTTCTGGTCGGGTATGGTAATAATAGTCGATATACGCCACTAATTCCTTACTAATATAAGTATCATAACGCACTGTGGAATCGACGGGGCTGTCGAGGTACCAACTATCGTATCCGCCATCGGGGCACACAATCATCATTTGGTAATGATCGGCGTGGTTTTTGAGTTGAGGGGCTTCACCAAGCCAGCCAGCATAGCTACCACTCCAGCCGTGCAAAAGGTACAAAACGGGATATTTATCGCCTTTTACGGTATAATTTTCGGGTAAAATAACGATACACCTCGATATTTTGTGCATCGAAGGGCTAAAAATATCGAGGGTGTCCACTTGCGCCGCAGCGGCAGATGTGTATATCAAAACGGATAAAATAAGAGCAGATAGGTACTTCATGTATGTGGGTTTAAGGCATTTGGCTGTATATTAATTTAACATTTATCATTAAAAATTTAAAATTTAAAATTTTGAAAGTATTAATTTTAAACGCTTAATTTTTAATGTTAAATTCAAATACAGCCAAGTCCCTTAGAAGCGCGAGTCAATATAATATGGCAACATCGCCCGCCAAGTGGGCCAATCGTGCCGCATATCTGGACCCCAAATATCTAATTCGTGCGGAATTCCTTTTGCGGTGAGTACGCTGGAAAGGTTGCGAGAACCTTCGGGATCTTCATAATCGCCAGATCCAGAAAGGATATGGATATGCCCGCTGCTGCGGAGTCGGTTGAGCGTCCACTCATCGCTTACATTGGGGAGATAATGACAAGGAGAATTAAAATAAACATCCTCGTCGAAATACCCTTTTGTATAATTGGTGAGGTCGTACAGACCCGACATGGCAATTGTACCCGCAAACTGGTCGGGGCGACGGAAAAACAAATTGGCGGCATGCAGTGCACCCAACGACGCACCCGTTGTAATAATAGGTGTATCTGCACCGCAGTGGGTATGAATAAAAGGTACTACTTCGTTTTCAACGTAACCATTGAATTGTTGGTGACGTATCGCCTTGTGCCTAGGGTGCATTTTATTGTTCAACCATGCTTCAGAATTGATACTGTTGATGGAAAATACTTTGATTTTACCGGCATTGATATAGGGCTCAATTGCGCTAATGAGGTGAAAGCGTTCGTACTCAAGATAGTCGGCGGCAGCAGTTGGGAGCATAAGTAAAGCAAAGCCATAATGGCCATATACTGCAATTTCCATGTTCTTGTTGAGCCGTGGGCTATGCCACTGGTGTATTTCTCTATGCATATCAATATTAGGTTTGTTCGGGCAAACGTACACAAAAAATTAAGAATGAGTGGGTAAATTTGCAGAATCGATCAAAATTATAATAAATCACGCAGAATGATCTCTTTTTTTATCTTATTTCCATTTCGCTCAATGGTCAGTTTTACTTTTTTTCCCGGTCGCCCTTGTAGCCGATGCATTATGCCCGATAGACTGAGCAGCAATGCTGGTTTGTGGCCCATTTTTAGTATTCGATCACCTTTTTGGATATCCATTTCGCTAGCAGGTGAATTGGGAATTACATTTTGGACAATATAGGTATTCATGTTTTGTCCAGAGAGTATCACACTGATACCCGATCGGTCATATACAAATGCTTCTTTGAACCTTTTAGAGGGTTTGAACCATACTTTTTCATTTTGATAGTCAAAGATCACCACAAATCGATTCATCAGCCCATTCCCGATGAGGCCATTTCGTTGGTTGGCGGCAAGGGAATCAATGATGGTATCGAGTACTTGAAAGTAGGTTACAATATTTTGTTGTTTGTGTTCACCAATATTCAACGACTTAATCCGGCCTGTAAAACCCGACAAATCGCCCCCCAATCCAAATCCAATATTGGCTGGAATAGCAGTGGGTGGAGGTTTGAGCATTGGATGGGTATCCGCAAAAAGGAGCAAAGGCATGGCCGCGCCTGTATCCAAAAGCAATTTTACAGGTACTACTGAATCGGCTGACATGGTGAGTTGTGTTGAAAAATATGGCTTATCCCTGAATAATTGAATGGGAAAACCGCTATACCCTTTTACATCACGGGCATCAAAAAACGACCGATCGTAAAGTGTAATCAAGTTTCTGTCATAATTAATTTTCATGATATACCTTGAAAAAATATTGGCAGAAAGAATCCCTTGTACCGCTATGCCGGAGTATTCTTCAAAGTGAAAAAAATCTTCGTCCAACACAAGTATATCCTCTTTCGGGGCATTTATTTTATCAGGCAGGTCAAAACGTACCCCTTTGGCCAAATGCGCGGTAACTGGTTTTGACAAATCGGAACCCATTACTTGAAAGGAACGCTCGTATTTTAGGTTCAAAAAATTACCTAATTCTTTTTTAGTCAATAAAGTATGCCCCGCTCCGGTATCTAAAATAAAACGCAGGGGTAATCGGCCATTGACCAGAATTTGGAGAATGATAAAATTATTATTGAATTCGAATGGAATATCTACCGATTTTGATCCGGAGGGGATAAAAAAACCACGTTGGGCTATCAATGAAGACCCAAAAATGATTAAA
>JAAFHO010000709.1 GCA_013297575.1 Chitinophagales bacterium | reverse complement strand
TTTTTTTCATTTCAATATGAGTTCCTAAAGCAATTTTAGGGTTTTCAAGAAATTCTACCCGTCGCATCTCATCACTTCTAAAAGTCAGCCAAGTCCCTGCTTTTGTTTGAAAATTGATAAATGGATAGTAATTATCATTATGCATAATAATATTTTCAAATCGCCCTTCTATTTCTTGAAAAGGCAAACTTGCGCCTTGAGAAAGGAATATTTTTGCGGTTTTACCAATTATAGACTTGTAATAATCTTTATAACTGATATTATTGTCCATTACTGCCACTGAATCCAATGTTGTAAAAACACTTTTTAAAGCATCCGCCGGAGCACTCACCCAGTAAGTGCCAAAAAGCGCATTGGGCAGTTCTCGTGCCGAATAAATACTGTTGGTCGTTTTTACTTTCCCTGTACGTTCAATCATGGAACGGCCATTTTTAAAAATAGTAATAGAGCGAACGGGGAGTGTTTGGGCACTCACAAAGGCCGCGCAAAAGAGAAAAAATAAAGTTGCTAAGTTGAGTTTCATATTTTGTTATTTTTTTATAAAAACGCTTATTGGGTTCATTTTATTTTGACCAATAAAAGGAAAAATACAAGTGGAGATAGGAGCGCAAAGCATGTTTGTTCATTGCTTAGTTTTTTACATTATTTTGCTCAAATCAGATTCATTCTAGATAAAAAGGAGGCCCCCAAACCTTTATTTATATCCCATAACTTTGTATCTAATTGCAACTCGGTGCATCTTATATTAATAACAACACACCAAATATGTATAATTGCACATCTTACTTGCACTAGAAGCTAGTACTTTGAAAAAAATAACTAACAATTTAATCAATACACAAATGTTACGATTTTGCTTACGCACCACACTCTTTTTGGCTTTTGCTTTTTGTTGCTTTCAATGCAAAACACCGCTCACCGACACTTTCAAGTTCCATGCGGGAGACCCATTTATATCCAGTATGGTCGAAAGCCAGTTTTTCGAAATCAATGCCGATAGTGGGCAGGTTATTGAAGGCGCCTTGGGGACACGGATTGTTTGCCCCATTGGCTGTTTTTTAGATAAAAATGGAAAAATAATAAAGGGAAAAATAAGGATCGAATTGGCAGAAGCCCTCCAAAACGATGCAATGGTGCGCTCCAACCTCACCACTCAATCAGGAGGAAAGCCTTTAGAAACAGGTGGCATGCTCTATTGGAACGTTACTTCTAATGGTACTCAAGTTGCCATCAACCCAATAATTCCTGTAGGTATTGATATTCCTACACCCTATAAACAGGAAGATATGCAGGTGTATAAGGGTACACGCGATCCGGAAGGTAATATGGATTGGATAGATCCACAACCCATTGAAAAATTTATTACACCTGTAGATATATTTACGCTCGATTTTTTACCAAAAGGCTTTCTGGCCGAAGTGGAGCGGAGTATGCCATTTGGCAAATATAAAACCGCCACTAAAGAACTAGCAGATAGCCTGTATTATAGCCTTTCGGTGGGTGTATTACCTGTTGAATCAAGCGAGTATACCCACACCGATCTAAATGAGGCTTATTATAATACGCAAAAAAAGGTAGTGGACGGTAAATATACGGATGACTCGTATGACCATGGCGACAAACCTAAACTTCAGGATTTGCAATCCGAAGGTGAACTAAAACCCGAAATTGATCCTGCTATGATTATGGCCATCTATTCGGAACCGTTTCAAAATACATTGATCGCTACCCGCGAATTTGAAAAAAGATTACAAACCGTTTTCAAAACCTGTTCCAACAAAGCATTGGAGGCGTATGTCAATAACTTGGATCAACCGCTTTGGCAACTGGACGAAATGGCGGCAAAAGCAGCCGAAGAAAAAGGGGAGATAGAAAGTGCCGAACAATTTAAAAAGTATGCCGCCCAAAAACTGACCAGGGTTAAAAATGGAGGTGAACGCGCAAATTTGCTCAAAAAATACTTAAAAGAACAGGTATCTGCTATAAAAAAAGAACTCGCCGAAAAGAAACAGGAACTGCGGAATGCACTAGACAAAAAAAATGAATCTGCCCGAAAAGTAGCCACTGAATATAAGGCATTATTATTTAAAAGAGAAACATACCGTATGGAAACGTATGGATTTGAATGGTCAGCAACAGGCTGGCTGAATGTTGACAAAGGAATAATACCAAAGGATTGGGATGCTAAACCACTTGAAATATTGGTGGACAACAGCAATGAATTTGATCGTGTCTATACCTATGTCATTTATGAATCCATCAATAGTTTATATCGTTTAAATACCGACGATAACAATAGATTTTACGTGGGTAATGAACAAGATCCGCGCATGCTAATGCCTAAAAAGAAAACAGCCGCCATCATTTCCATTGGTTATAAAAACGATCAAATAGCGATGGCCACCAGCACAATTATTACTGGTGAAGACACTAAAGCAACCCTTCATCTTGAATTGTCCGACAAGGCAAAAATGAAAGCCGTACTCAATCAGTACAATAACTATGGGAAAGAAAATCAAATCGAGCAAGATTTGGTGTTTATGGAGCAATTATACGTTGAAAAACAGCGACAAATCACCTTACAAAAAGAAGTGGATGTTATGTACCGACTGTATTATATTGCATTCCCCTGCGCAATGCTAAGAGAAGGCTCCATTTTATTCGACACTAAATGCGGTATATGCCATAATAAAAACATGTGCGATAAACTAACTGGTCCAGCACTCTACACAGCCCGCGATAGTTGGAAAGATGACAATGGTTTATACGCATTTATCAGAAACTCGCAAAAGTCTATCGCGGACGGACACCCACGTGCTGTGGAACAATGGAATACGTGGAAACCAACATTGATGCCTAGTTTTGAGCAATTAAACAGTAAGGATATGGCGGCATTATTGATGTATATAGGTGATCACAAATGCACTAATCCAATACAAATACAGTAGCATTCGCTTTTTTTGCCACAAAGTTCATAAAAAACTCACAAAGCAAAACGAGTATTCTACGCTTTGTGAGTTTTTACGAACTTTGTGGTAGAAATAAAAAAAGCGTACTTTTGCGGTAAAATAACGATTAATGACCATCCCAATTTTTCAAATACTACTCTTTTGCCTTCCAGTCCCAAAAATCAGCCCCGATACGATACCCCCAGCAGCGCTATCAAG
>JAAFHO010000708.1 GCA_013297575.1 Chitinophagales bacterium | reverse complement strand
AAATTGCACATCCATACGGGTATAAGCAAGGTGTCTGTACCATTTATAAATATCCAATTGCCAGGTAAATAACTCATATTGGGCGGCTAGTTTTTGAGCCTTGGCTAATTGCGTTTCGCAATCATCGTAATGCCCTCGTTTGAACAAGGAAGATACAGAACGAAGATAATGGGAAAGTTTACCTTCTACCGAATTGGATTCATCATAAGATTGAAACGATTTTAAAATGAGATCATAGAGATACGACTTGAGTTCAGGGTATTTTTTGCTGTCCACATCCTGTTTCCCATAGATGATTTTGCGCACCTTAAGGCTGTCGTATTCTACCATATTGGCTAATACCTCAAACATTTGCAGGTACTTGCTATCGCGGTCTGTTTTGCCACGGATGAATATTTTGAAATACCGGCGCTCCGCCGAAGAAAGCGAGCGGATCAGTCGATGCAATTTATCAGAAGGCGTTTTTGCCATTATATGAACTTGTAAAAGTTTGTAAAAGTTGGTTTAAAGCAAGGTTTGTTGAGGTGTTGGATTGCATTGCGATATTTATGTTGGTTAAAGGAACTGTAAGTTTGGCGGCTCAAAATTGTCACTTTTTTATCATTTAACCAAATAAATTTTACAACCCTGAAACCTGACTTATTTTAAAACTTGAGTTGGTGCTTGTCGGTATTCGCCGGACTTTTGTCTTATCAAATCGGAAGTACATCGGTAAAACGAAATTTTCCTTCATTATTAAATATTATCAGCCATGTCAAATAGTGTACAAAACAGAAAGCGTTCAGTAAAGTCTTTGTCTTTTGGAATACGTTCCATAGCACAAGAACTTAGAGACTTGCCCACATTGCCGTTGGCCATTGTACCTCATGTATCAATGGACGACAAAATGGAGCATGAACGGAAAAAGATAATGTTGCCTACTATGGAAGGCATTAGTTTTGAAAAAGTAAAAAATATACTATATTTGGAAGCCAGTGGAAACTATACCCTCATCCATTTCACAGATGGCAGGCAAGCGCTTGTTTGTCGGTCATTATGTGAAATTGAAAACAAACTTCCAAGCAATGCCTTTGTGCGGATACACCGCTCACACACGATACATTTGAATCATTTGAAAAAGTATGTAAGAGGCAAAGGGGGGCATGTGGTGCTTAATAATGGCATACTCCTCGCGGTCTCTTCTGGCCAAAAAGATCATTTCCTACAGGTACTCGAAAATTATTTTGCATAATGTTCTTCTTACAAATCTTTGAAAACCATGTTGCATAATGTTCTTCTTAAAAACTTTGAAAACCATGTTGGATAATACTCTTCTTACAAATCTTTGAAAACTACGTTGGATAATGCTCTTCTTACAAATCTTTGAAAACTTTTTCCTATTACTACCCAACCCCAATCCAAATGATTACGTTAAGTTATGAAAATGAACATCCGAATAAGTGAGACGATACTTCCTACGAATCTGTTGAAACAACATGATTCCTCGATAAACACAGTAAGGGTTTGGCAAACACCGGATACGAAACGTCGTCATCCGGTGTTTCCTTTTTATTTTTTCAATTCACGTATTTCCACTTTTCTAAAATCAATAGGTTGTCCTTCGCTTTGCAAGGCTATAAACCCAGATTTGAGTGCTTTTCCATCAATTTTTAACTTAGGATCGTACCGATTGGCCACACCACCTCCAATTTGTGGTTTTGAATATTGCATGACAGTATCACCATTAATGATATGGGTTATGAGCGAATCCCCAAGTACAATCAACTCTGCCCGTACCCATTCATTGGGCTGGTAAGTTTTGGATTTTGACTCGATGCAATGGCGTGGATCAATTTTACCTTCGTAAACAATATCGGTACCAGGCGAGCACATATTACCTGTTGGGCGTGGTTGGCCATCCCCAAGGCTGGCTAAGAATTGCATTTCGATAGAAATGGGCCAATCTTGCTCTTTGGGCATCGTGTGTGGGTCTTGGGAGTGAAACATAACCCCGCTGTTCATTTGGATATAACTGGGTGCGTCTTCGCGCCATTTGCCCCAAAAACGGTATTCAACTACTAGGTGATAATACGAAAATGGTTTGTTAAAGTACAAATGGCCAAAGCGATCATTAAAGGCATCGTATTGGTCATAACGCACCTTGATCAGTCCGTCTTCTACCCTGAAAGTATTGCCGTAATTGTCACCCACGTCATGGTGGTGAATTTTTACAGTCCAATCCTTGATATCTTTACCATTAAACAAGGAAATCCATTCGTTTTTTGAGGATTTTGATGTTTTAGTGGTGGTACAAGTTGTGCAGGTGAAGAGCAGCAAAATGGCGATGAGCGGTGTGAAATTGTGCAAGTTGGGCATAAAAAAATGATGTATATCTAATCAAGGCAAATGTCCACACAATAATTGGTGCTGACAAATATCTCATCTATTATTTTTTAACGGTTAATACATGCTTGGAAACCTTTTTTGCGCGATCTTTGTAAGATTAAATCGTTTTTTGGGGAGGAGAATCGATCTGATATTTACTAAAATTACAATTTTTTTATTCATATTAAATGTATTTACCCAAATTCATAAGAAAATGGCGCAAGCAAAATGCGATGCTGCACTTCTACAAAACATACGTTGGTAAAAATGATTTGTGTTTTGATATCGGAGCAAATATGGGCGAAAGAGCCGACTGCTTTTTAAAATTGGGTGCAAAAGTAATCGTTGTGGAACCGCAAAATTCATGCTATACTATGTTGAAAAACAAATATAGCAATCATCCAAAGGTAGAGGTGCTGAAGTATGCAGTTGGGAGTACCGAAAGGGAAGCCACATTGATGATTTGTGATGAGACTGATGAGTGTTCTACGCTTTCTTCCGAGTTTGTTGCTGTTTATTCCAATGTTTCCGGATTGAATTGGGGTAGCACTGAAAAGGTTGAGGTAGTTACCTTGGATGCCTTGTGCCAACAGTATGGTATTCCGAAATATTGCAAAATTGACGTAGAAGGATATGAATCAGAAGTATTTACTGGTTTAAATATCCCAATCGAATGGATTATTTTTGAATTTAATCGTCCATTGCTCAACGATACTATTAAGAGTCTGGAGATATTGAGTGCTATCGGAAATTATCAATGCAATTATATTAAATACGAGTTTATGAAATTGGCTCTGCCGGAGTGGAT
>JAAFHO010000071.1 GCA_013297575.1 Chitinophagales bacterium | reverse complement strand
TGTCCTTTTCAACGATGCTTCTACGTTTTCGGCATTCAATACCGAATTAAAAAGGTTAACGTTGCTCGTCAGGTCGATTATTTTTACAAATGTGTTTTTAACCGTCAATTCTCCACCATAAGCATAACCAGAATTAGCATTGGCGTAGGAGGAAACAATAGCATCGCGGTTTAAAAAAGCATTAAATTCTGAAAACTGGTAACGTGTAATCAGGTTAGTGGCACGCCTATAATAAATGGATGTAAGAAAATTATGGCTTTTATTAATGATGTTTTGATATGAAAACTCTAAGGCATTCGTAAATTCAGGTAATAATTCTGGATTACCACGAGATAAAAGCAAGGAATCAGAAAAATCAGCAAATGGAATCAATTGGAAAAAATTAGGGCGGTTAATACGCCTAGAATAATTCAATTGAATATTATCCTGATCGTTCAATTTGTAGGTGGTAAAAATACTTGGGAACAACGTAATCGGGTATTGATTCCCAAATTCATCATTCGTTAAGGGCAGTCTACCATCGTACTTAGAACTTTCTGCACGAAGGCCAATTTGGTATCCCCATTTAGCAAACGACTGACTAAATGTGCTGTATGCCGCATAAACTTGATCCAAATAATTATATTCGTCTGCAAAATTGCTGACGCGGTCGTAATTGCCCGAAATTGGATTGAGTTGATAATTGGCATTGGTAGAGTTAAAAGTCCTAATGGCAGCCCTTGCGCCAGCCTCCCACTTTAATCCTTTGCCGAGTGGAGTTACATAATCGGTCTGTATGGTTATGAATTCATTGCCGCTTTTGCCTTCTTGTTTTTGTTGGCTTTTGCGAAGGTTAGGTAGATATGTAGTAGCGAAATCAGAGGTATTTTCTGATCGAGAGCCATTAAAGTTAATATCGGCAGTTAATTCGCGCCCTTCAGTAGGGAATAACTTTTTATATAAAATTTGGCCACCTGGATTCAAAAAATTACGTTTTGACAAGGATAAACGCTCCGAATTGGCCGATCCAATAATGGCATTTCCCTGATTTAGGGTATCGGTTAGGATTTCCAATAAATCGTTATTATTGAAACTTCCACTTGTTAAATTTGCAGCAAAGGTAATCGTGTTCCTGTTATTAATAAACCAATCTAATCCGGTGCGAACGTTAATAAACCGTCGATTATTTATATTATCACCTTCTTGCAGAATATTCGTTTTCTTTTCTGTAAAAAGGTTGTTACGCAGCGTCTCCGATGTACTGATAGATTTGCGAATATTGATATTTCCACTCAAAAAAGCATTAATTTTGCCTTGTCTTGCATTAATATCGCCACCCAGATTGGGTTTGCCGCGCATATCAATCCCCGCTCGGATATTTCCGTTATAGCCCACACGACGTTCTTTTTTCAATACAATATTTACAATACCGGAACTTCCGCCACTCGCATCGTATTTAGCAGATGGATTAGTAATTAATTCCACATTATCAATGGCATCTGCTGGAATTTGGTCGAGACTTAGGTTGGTAGGGCGGCCATCAATAAATATTTGTGGGGCAGCATTGCGCAGGGTGAGGTTACCATCAATATCAACGGATAAAGACGGTACATTTCTTAGGGCATCTTCGGCATTGCCACCGGTGGCAACCAAATTTTTGTCCACCTTAAATATTTTTTTATCTAAGGCCAAGGAAAATCCGCCTGCTTGTCCCACTATTTCTGCTTCTTTCAGCATTACACTAGAAGGCGTTATTTTGATATTACCTAAATCTTTATCCGTTTTTGAAAGATCAGGTTTTCCTTGGCCTTCACCGCGTTTGAATCCAAAAGTAACTTTAGACTCATAAGGCTCATAGCCAAGGCAAGAAATTTTCAGTGTAAATTCCCCCATTACAGGCAGATTTTCCAAACTAAATTCACCATTATCACCCGTAAGTTGTCCGCCAATAATGGCTTGTTTGCGTGTTTTTTGGACAGTATCGAACTGCATACCGATCAATTGTACGGAGCAGTATTCCGCGCCTTTTCCAGTAGTGGCATCTACAATTTTGCCGTAAAAACGGCCAAATTTCATATCGGCTGCACCTCCGCCCCAATTGCCGCCACCACCGCCTGGGCGTTGTGCGTTCAATGTGGGCAAAACAGAAAGAAGAGCAAATAGAAGGAGTAATAATTTATTCATGCTTTTAAAAAAAATAATGCCCAACTCAGATCTAAACTAGAGTTGCATGCAAGGATTTATTGATGGGTGTCATTACAACAAGCCAACAAGACACGAAAAATTAATGTATCAGGCAAAGTAATATCGACAGAAGGATAACAAACTTCTGCATACGGAGTTCAATGTATGTGCTTTTTTAATCTAAACTTAGAGTTTGTTTAATTTTCCTTCTTCACCAAAATTCTTTTTGGAAGCTTTATTATATGCAATAGCAGCTTCTTCTGCAGTATCATACATACCAAGGTGTACTGCTTTCCCTTCAATTGATATAACCGCTCGATACCGTAAATGCTCTCGATAAACACCGGTATAGCCAGTAGCACTTTTGGTCTTTCTCAATCGGCTTACCGACGAGCGTTCTCGATAAACAATATTCTCCAGCCTACAGTCCAATTTATCGCCATTTTTGGAACTGACCACTTGTTTTTCACCTTTATTTTCTTGCTTCGTCTTTATATAGTGTTCAGCAATCAATTTGTGTAAATAAATGGTCTCCGTCTTGTTGGATCCGTCGCTTTTACGCCACACTTTTTGAAACACGGCACAGCCGCTGGAGTGAAGCCTTAGATTCTCCAATAGTTTTATGTCAGAATATCGAGGATCAGTACTCAACCACTCGTAAACATGATCATCTAACCTCACAAAATCATCAGCGTTTTTAAGTTTTACTTTAAAAATCATTACATTTTAGGTGTATTTATAACAGGTATATCAGACTTAATATTTACTTTTGGCGGTGCGAAGTTAAGTACAATATCACGAACAAGTGAAAAAAAGTTCACCATAAATTTTTAATCTTTATTCCAACTAATTTTTGATGCAAAATGTACCCATTTTTTCTCCTTTTTTGGATAGACGACCTAAAGATGTTTTTAGTTGCAGCGTGGTTGAAATTGTTGAAATACTTATCCAACAATACGGAGCGGATGTCTATGCGGCGTTTGACTACGAAAGTACTATACCCTCTACGCTCCAAAATTCCGAAAATACAGATTGGCTAAAATTAGCAAATTGTGTAGGTGTCAATGTCCGAACGATTGGTAGTTTTTGGAATGTTTTGCCCTATTCATTTACGTTACCTTCTGCTCAAAATGCGATTCATATCTTGCCCATTTGGGAACCAGGTGTAGTGGCCAGCCTTTATGGAATGTCTTCTTGGAATATTAATCCAGCGTTTTATTCCGAAGCACTGGCGCAAGTATTCCCAGATTTAAATACAGTAGAGAAACAGTTAAAAGTAGTCATCAATCTATTGCATTTAACGGGTAGGGTAGTGGGTATGGATGTGGTGCCACATACAGACCGTTATGCCGAGCAAGTATTGGCAAATCCCAGTTTTTTTGAATGGTTGCAACGGAAAGATGATCGGATTATTAACCATGATAGCAATTTATATGAAACAGCAGCAGCCTTGATCTTTGAAGCACTCCAACAAATGGATAGTGCTGACCCAGCACAATCATTGCCAGCAACGGCTGATGTTTTTTTTAGGCATTGGAAAGAATCAGATCGGTTGGTTGCCTTATTTGGTGCTGTCCATGATTATAACGGAAGGCTAGAGCGCAGAAAAACAATTATTCAATGGCTATACGACAATGGATTTGAGACCGTTCCCGCTACCATGGCTCCACCATACCGAGGTATAGAAGTAGATCCTAATCCAGCGGCCATCGTTATAGACGAAGAAGGTCGGCTTTGGCGCGATTACAGAATAATTCATCCCCAACCGATGTCAAGGGTGTTTGGCCCGTTGGCCCGCTACCGCATATACGAATCTAAAGATCATAACGCCAATTGGGCGTTAGATTTTGAGCAGCCCGTAAAAGAGGCTTGGGATTATGTTTGTACACATTATAATAGTATCGCTGAAAATTATAATTTTGATTTTATGCGTGGAGATATGTCTCATGTCCAAATGCGCCCGGATGGAGTGCCCGCTCAACCAGATGCATACTATGATTTACTTGGCGCTGTTAAAACAAAAGTCTTGCAAAACAAACCATATTTTGGATATTTTGCAGAGAGTTTTATGGCCGCACCGGGTCAAATGGCATTTGGTGACGAATACGATCATTTGGAGGCATCTTTGGCTGATACAACTTTGGGCGATCTGCAATCAGAACCAATGGGAACTGCTTTTTTTGTCAAGGAATTTGCTCGTTATGTAAAGGTGTCACAAACCAGAAAATTTATGCCCAACTTCACCATTATGACTGCGGATAAAGACGATCCTCGTTTTGACCAGTTTTATTTGGACGGTAATGAAATACGTTATTTTATTGGTCTTTTTTTTGAAGGCATGCCCTCGTATATGGCTTTAGGTTTCGAATGTCGAGATCCTCACCCTCAGCCAGTAGCCAATGAGTACTACACCAAACTCTACGTTTTCCAGTTACAACAAGGTGCTAAGGCAACGCACGGCCCTTACCAGTGGGGAAATAATATGGATCTGTACCATAATTTAGTGCGGCAAAAAATGATACACAGCCAACTTTTTAGTAGTGTTGTGCGTCATGGTAGTAATTGGGTGCTTGAGCCAGATGCAAACGGTGAACGGAAGTTTATTATTTGGACAACAGATCATTACCTTTTCTTGGCGAATATGGATACCAAGGCACAAAGTAATGAAATAAACATCGATGAATATGGATTTGGAGGCGTAACGACAATACTATTTTCTACAAAGTGGGCATTTATTCCACCTTCTAAACTGGAAAACGGAAAATTAATATTAGATCAGGGTGAAGGTTTGATACTGGATATACCCTGATTAACGTATATTTGCGGCAAAATGTTAAATTTGTCAAAATTTGGCACAACATTTGAATGTACTCATTCGTTAAATTTAAATCATTTAAACTTTATTCATACTATGAAAAATTGGCAAAAAATTCTAGCTGTTGTTTTGGTAGCAGCATTGTTCATTCTTGAGTCTTGCAACCGTGGCTACGGCTGCCCTGGCGC
The DNA here is from genome assembly GCA_013297575.1 of Chitinophagales bacterium. Lineage (GTDB taxonomy): Bacteria > Bacteroidota > Bacteroidia > Chitinophagales > Saprospiraceae > M3007. The sequence goes on along the minus strand of JAAFHO010000071.1, from coordinate 8,982 downwards.
AGACCTATAAACCTTTTTGGAAATGAACTGGAAAGCATTAGATAATATTAGTCAAATTGGTGAAATCGTGGAGCGATCTAAGGTTGTGCCGTGTGCGATTTTTAAGCATAGTACAAGTTGTAGTATTAGCGCAATGGCTAAATACAGATTGGAGGACGATTGGGACTTTGAACCAACCGCTCTTGAACCGTATTTGCTGGACTTGCTTTCGCATAGGGCAATATCGAACCAATTGGCCGAAGTTTTTCAGGTGCACCACGAATCACCCCAAGTTTTATTGATTGTTAATGGTGAATGTATTTTTGATACTTCACACTTAGATATATCAGTCAGTGAACTCCAAGAAGCACTTGTCGTTGAAGGGAAATTTTAATGATCTGCTAAAAAAGCAGGATTTAAAACACCTATTTCGTACTTTTTTTCAAACGCATTCGTAATTTTGCCCTGCAAATTATGAATGCGTTTTTTTTTGCCCCTTAGTCACCAATGTTCTTAACTCAAAACTAATATGCCCGTACATCGCAATAAAGAAATCATACTCAAAGAAGTTCTCACTATCTTCTCCACCCATTTAGAGAGTTCGGGTCAAAGGAAAACACCTGAAAGATATGCCATTTTAGAAGAAATATACAGCCGAACCGATCATTTCGATGCGGAAGCACTGTATATTCACATGAAAAATAGAAATTATCGGGTAAGCCGGGCCACAGTGTATAATACACTTGAATTGTTGGTTTCTTGTGATTTGGTAAAAAAACACCAGTTTGGTAAAAACTTAGCCCAATACGAAAAATCCTACGGTAACAAACAGCACGACCATGTAATATGCGCTAATTGTTCCAAAGTGGTAGAGTTTTGTGATCCACGTGTGCAACAAATTAAGGATATGATCGGAGAATTACTCAATTTTCAAATAACACACCATTCACTTAATTTATACGGTATTTGCGGCTCCTGCCAAAAAGAGATGGAATTTGGTATTGTACGGCATCAGCCAAAGCACGATGATGAGCCGGGGTGGGGGGATTAGGGGGAAATGTTAATAGCCATCTTTTTTTTTTGGTAATGTCGTTTCCCTGATTACCTTTGCTCTAATATTTAATCCAACTCATGAAAAGGTGTGGTATCGCCTACGAGGTTTCCGCTTCCCCTTTTAAATATAATTTATTTAATTTCTCTAATCTAAGTTGTTGCCCAACTTAATTTAACTATTTTAAAATTATGAAATTATTCAAATCCATCTCTTTCACTAAACGGTGGAATACAGAAACAAATTATCTACATCTTAACGGTTCTACTCGTTTTATTGTGCTCTTTTTGGGTTTCGTGTTTAGTTCAGTTTCTGCTCCTTCATTAGTTGCTCAAACGGCTGCTTCTTTAGAGTCAATCACTACGGATGCATACACCAGTGCAGATACGCAATGGAAATCTTACTCAAACTACAATGCGGTGATTGCTTCCGAACTTCTGATTACAGCAGAAGCACTAAACGTACCCAATATTTCCAGCAAAGAACTTGCATTGTACAATGGTTACAACAAAATGCTGAATTATATGCAGGTTGATATTGCTGGCAAAGTATCCATTGAGACGGTGGCAGAAAATAATTTTAAAAAGGTTTTAGCTGATGTCGCTACTGATATTGCTTTGGCCGATCTTCCTAAAAGTGAGTTTACATCATTGTATGCGAATCTTTTAGTAAAATTGATTACTAATTAACTCTTTATAATCATTCGTATGCCACTTAAGAATGGTGTCGAAATTAATTATATATAATCTATTTATATTTTTTATTTCTTTGAATTTAATCTTATCATGAAAAGATATTATACTAATTTAAATATATTGCGCTCTTTTTTGGTATTGGGTGTGTATGTATTGCTTTCGGTAGCAAATCTCACCAATATCAATGCTCAAGTTGCGAATTATGCATTCGCTGCATCTTCGGGCACCTATACCGCATTGAGCAGCCCAACGAACATATTTATTACAGGGGCTTGGGATGATGAGACACCGGTTTCAGTGCCGCTTGGCTTTACATTCACTTTTAATAACGTGGCTTATACATCCGTATTTGTACATTCAAACGGTTTTATCTCCTTCGGTACTGCAGCTACTAGTTCGACTTATACCCCAATTTCTAGTACGTATGTAGCAGGGGGAGCCGTAGCAGCTTGGGGACGTGATATGCAGGGCCAAGCTACCGCACCTATTGGAAGTGTGGATTATTTGAGCGCAGGCGGCGTATTTACTGTTCAATGGTCGAACGCCAGACGGTATAACGGCGCAACTGTTAATGCTGAATATATCAACTTGCAGATCAAGTTGATTCAAACAACCAATGTTGTCCAAATCGTATATGGTAGCTGGACAAACGCCATTAATGCACTTTCCACAAGCAATGGTGAAGTTGGTTTACGCGGTGCCACAAATACAGATTTCAAAAACTTAGAAGTGTTGGCTGGCGGCAACTGGGCTGCTCCAACGGCTGGCGCAACGAATGCTGCTACCTGTTTTTACAATGAAACCAACGTTGCTTCAAAACCAGCAACTGGTCAAACATACACTTTTACCCCACCACTGATTTGTACAACACCGGCAAACCAGCCAACGGCCTTGTCACTTACTCCAGCAGCATCCTCTATTACTGGTTCCTTTACTGCAGCTGCCAGTGCGCCATCCGGATACTTAGTTGTTAGGACGCTCACCAATGTAGCACCTTCAGCGCCAGTAAGTGGTACGACTTATGCCCCGGGCACATCTGCCCTTGGTGGCGTAGTTGTTTCTTCGGGTTCAACAACCACGTTAACGGCAACAGGACTTTCCCCCGTAACGCCTTATTTCTTTTGGATTTATTCCTTTAACAACCTTTGCACTGGTGCTCCAGCATATTTGACTACTGCACCATTGACAGCTTCAGCGACCACCACCAACTGTACGATTTCCGGTACTAAAACAGTCGGCCCAACTGGTACATACGCCACTCTGACTGCTGCATTTACGGATTTGTTTAATAATGGTGTAGCTGCACCGGTCATTTTGGAATTACAATCTACTTACTTAAGTACTGCAGAACCCTCTTTCCCAGTTGTCGTTCCAGCTATTCCTTGTATCAGTGCAGTCAACAACGTAACTGTGCGACCACAAGCAGGTGCCACCAATTTGTCTATCACAAGCGCAAATACGACTGGTACATTAAATTTCGACGGCGGTGATTTTGTAACCTTTGACGGCCGCGCAGGCGGTGTCGGGGCTGCTCAGCTAACGATCAGTAATACGGCCACAACTGGTTATTCAATTCAACTGATTAACAGCGCCACCTTTAATACTATTAGGTTTTGCACCGTTGCTGGGGTAAATACAGGAACATCAAGCGGTGTTATCTTTTTTAATAATGCCGTTGGCTTAACAACAGGCAACAGCAATAATACGATTGACAATTGCGAAATCAGGGATGGTGCTTCCACGCCAACAAACCTGATCTTTTGCTCAGGCAATACATCTGATTTTACATCACAAAACAACAATAATACAGTATCCAATTCAAATCTGCGCGATTGGTTCAATGGCGCTACTACCATTGCCAGTGCCGCCATCAATATTGCTGCTGGGGCATCTGACTGGACGATAACAAGCAACAGTTTTTACCAAACTGCTACCCGTACGTTCACGATGGCTACTGCAACCGAAGTAGGTGCAATATTCGTTACATCTGCGGCATTTGGTACTAATTTTACCATCTCCAATAATTTTATTGGCGGCTCTGCACCACTTTGCGGCGGCAGTCCATGGACTTATACCGCTACTACCGGCGTTCCGATTGCTAAAATGATCCGGTTGACTGCGGCTTTAGGTGCTACTTCAAATATTACAGGCAATACGATTACCAACTTGTCATTGACTAGTGCTACAGTCAATAACCTTAGTGGCCTGATTTCGCATGTGAGTGGTAATGTCACGATCTCTCAAAATACTTTGGGATCCCAAAGTGCTACAGGTGCTGTTACTTTTACACTGACCAACGCTACAGCTGGGATATTTTATCTTCCGATCGGTTTTGGTTTGGGTACCGTACCCGCTACCATAAATGTTACCAATAATAATATCGGTGGTATTACAGTAAATAACTCGAGTACGGGATCTGTTAGTTTCCGGGTAATTTACGGTCAACCTGTTGTAGGAAGCCTTGTTACGATCAGTGATAACCTCATTGGTGGAACGGTACCAAACAGCATTCAACAATTATCTAATAATATCCTCCATGGAACATTAGTACTTGGTGCTTCCGTTGGTGGTGTTTTTACCAATAATACTGTCAGAAATCTGACAATAAATAACATAGGCGTTACAGGGTCTGTAGTAGGTGTTAATATTCAGGTTTCAGGTGGAAGAAGCACGATTACTGGGAACACGGTCTCTAACCTGACGACCAACGCGACGAATATTGCCATTAATAATGCAGCATCTGTCGTAGGCGTATCAATGACAAGCCCGCTTGTTGGAAGTAACCTTGTATCAAACAATACCATTTTTAACCTTACCAATACCAATACCACGGTTGCGGGAGCTGTTAATGGCATATCTTATACAACGCCTCTTCTGCCTCAATCGACGTCGGTTTTCTCAAGAAACTTTATTCACAGCCTTAATCTCGCTTCTCCAACCGGTATTATGGCAGGTATCATTTCCTTGAGTACAGGGCCCGCTCAGATTTTTAATAATATGATCAGGCTGGGTATTGATGCTACGGGTGCGGACATTACGACCTCCCTTCAGATTAACGGTATTAACAAAGCCAATACTGGCAATATGGGGCTGTATAATAATACGGTTTATATTGGAGGTGCCAATGTAGTAAGCGGAGCGGTAAATACCTTCGCTTACCGGAGAGTGTCAACGGGAACATTGGATACCGTAATGAATAATATTTTATTCAATGCCCGCTCTAACGCCAGCGGAACCGGAAAGCATTTCGCAATAAGCCTGAATGCCAGTACAAGTATGTTTGAAAACCACAATGACCTGCTGGTTACTGGTACAGGCGGCGTTTTGGGACAACTCGTCGCTGCAGATCTTACACCGCTTTCAGCCTGGCAGGCAGGTACCAACCTAGATTGGAACTCGACCTCTTCAGATCCTAAACTGATCAATCCAACTGGTACTTCGGCAACCGTGGATTTGCATATTCAGCCTGCATCGGCAACGACGATTGAAAGCGCAGGGTATTTCCTTGCTCAAGTTTCGAATGATTTTGATGCACAATCTAGGGCAGGTTTAACACCAGTGGACATTGGTGCTGATGCTGGAAACTTCCTGCTCAGCGACCTGACAGCGCCTGCTATTTATTACACGCCTTTGGTCAGCCTGACCTGTAGTACAAGTGATCAAGCAATTACAGGCGTAAACATCACTGACGCTACTGGAATACCAACAACAGGTGTATTGAGACCCAGAATTTATTACAGAAAGAATGCGGGTGCTTATTTCTCACAACCTGGCACATTTGTATCGGGCTCAGCGACCAATTCTAACTGGAACTTTACCATTGTGGCAGCCGATATGGGGGGCCTTGTGGCAACCGATATGGTTTCATATTATATTATAGCGCAAGACATTGTTGCTACGCCTAATGTTGGTTCTAACGCGGCAGGTGTGGTAGCAAACGATGTAAATACGGTGACAACACCACCAGTAGCACCAAATACTTATACTGTTAATGGTACTTCACTGAGCGGTTCATATACCGTTGGTGCGGCTGGCACTTATACCACCTTAACGGCGGCTGTCGCAGCTTATAACGCGGCTTGCCTAGGTGGACCAGTTGTATTTAACTTGGTAGATGCAACCTACGGAGGAGAAACCTTCCCAATTACTATCAATGCGAATGTTTTTGCCAGTTCAGCCAATACGTTGACGATCAAAACAACGCAGCCAAATACTACGATCACTGGTACGAGTGCAACGGCTATGATCGTACTGAATGGTGCCGACTGGGTGACGATTGACGGTTCTATTTCGAACACGCCGAATACAATTTGCCCTGCCGTTTCGGCTTCGCGCGATTTGACGATCACCAATACGAACATAAGTACAACTAGTGCTGTAATATGGCTGCAAACCGTAACAACTGGTTTAAATGCCGCCACGAACAATATAATTCGGAATGTTAATATTAACGGAAGTGGTAATACGCAAACTTTAGTAGGTATTGGTTGTGGTTCTTCCACCATTGGCATCACCAGCTTGGGGTCACTGAATAACAACAACTCCTATATAAACAACAATATCAGTAGAACGCAATATGGTATTTATTCTCAGGGAGCAACCCTTGGCGCAAAGAATAACGGTACGGTAATTAATCAAAACCTAGTGAATACCGTTGCACCGAATAATACTGCAAGAGGTGGCATTTTGGTTGGATTTGAGAACAATATCAATATCTCAGGAAATAATATTTCTGAAATTGCATTGGCCAGCTCACCCGACGTATTCGGTATTGCAGCGGGAGGGATTGCGATTCTCACAACAGGGTTTACAGGTAATGAAGTTACAAATGCTATCATCTCGAACAATATAATCGGTTCGGTTCGTAATACAGGTAACTCATTTTCAGCCTGCGGTATTTTTGTCGCTTCGGCAGTTTCTGGAACCAACCGAATCAGTAACAATATGGTGAGCGGTGTTTCAGGAAATCCAACTCCAGGAGACTTCAGTGTCGGTATGTTCATTGGATGTGGTAATAATTCTGTTACACAGATTTATAATAACACCGTTAATATGTCTAATGTGGCACCTCTTACTGGAGGTACCTCTCCAAGTTTTGCTCTTGCAATCGGTGGTGTTAACCCGGTTGTAGATGTTCGCAACAATATCTTAGTGAACACGCAGAATAACGGAACAGGTAATAACTATGCAATCGGTTATGGATATTCACCGTTTACGAATCTTACTTCTAACAATAATAATTATTTCGTAGGAAATGGCTCAACCTTTTTTGTCGGTGCAGCAAGCAGTTTGGCGACTCCTACGAATCTCCTTACAATAGCAAACTTACAGGCATTTACAGGTAAAGATGGTGCTGCACAAAACGTATCACCTGTATTTGTTTCTGCAACAGACCTTCATATTGTTGTGGCAGATCCTGCAAATGCAGCATTGATTTGCGCTGGTACGCCACTTGCGGTAGTTCCAACGGATATCGATTGTGCAACCCGCGGCTTGATTACAACTACGCTTGGCGCAGATGAAGTAATTAGTCCTCTTTCGGTTACTTTGGCAGTTGTTGAAAACTCTGGTACAACGCCAAATGATGGCATTATTTGTAATGGTAGTACTGTTGGTATTAATAGTACAGTGTTAAACGGATCTTCACCAACATACCTTTGGAGTACATCTGCTACTTCAGCAAATCTTTCAGGACTTGCTCCTAATGCCAGTACAACTTACACTGTTACGGTTTCTTCTTTGGGCTGTACATCTACAGCAAATACTTCTGTTACAGTAAATCCATTACCAATACCAGCGGTAGCAGTTGCTGAGACTTCTGGTACTGCTAATAACGATGGTATTCTATGTGCTGGTGCTAGCGCAACGTTAACTGCAAGCGGTGGCACTTCGTATTCATGGTCAACTGGGGCAACCACTGCTACTATTTCGGTTACTACTTCAGGTACCTATACGGTAGTAGTTTCTAATGCTAATGGTTGTTCTGCAAGTGCAACAAGAACAATAACAGTAAATCCATTACCTACACCAGCAATTGCTGTTGCGGAGACTTCGGGTACTGCTAACAACGATGGTATCATCTGTTCGGGAACAAGTGTAAGTTTGACCGCTAGTGGCGGTACATCTTATGCTTGGTCAACTGGCGCAACAACTGCTACTATTTCTGTTACGACAGCCGGTACATTTACCGTGGTAGTAACTAATGCAAATGGTTGTTCGGCATCTACATCGACAACTGTTGTAGTGAACCAAAGCCCAACGCCTGTTATCACGGGAGTTAGCAGTGTTTGTGTAGGTAATCCAGTAAATTTAACTGTAAATGGAGGCACATCATATCTATGGGGTACAAATGCTACAACCCAGAGTATCACTTTGGCTATGCCTGGTGCTCCATCCGTAATTGGAGTTACCGTAACGGATGGCAATGGCTGTACTGGTAGCACCTCACAGGGTTTAACACCACTATTGTTGCCAGCTATCTCCGGCGTATTGGCAGAGCCAACAACATGTGTGAGTGCTGATGGAGGTATTAATATATCAGTTTTCGGAACAGTATCTAGTTATGCTTGGACTACATCTGGCACAGGTAGCATACCTGCTGGACAGGCAGGCAATGAAGATTTAACTGGCCTGACTGCTGGCACCTACACCGTTTTAGTAACAGGAACAAATGGTTGTACATCAAGTGCAAGTTATACTTTGGGTATTCCTGGTGGTTGTACGATTTGTCCAACGATAGGTGCTGTATCCGTATCTACACCGACATGTTCCAATACCACCTCCACATTAAGTGCGACGGGTCTTACGAGCATGGGTAATACATTTGGTATTTCATTTGTTCGCTTTGCTTTGCCAACTAATACACCATATACAGGAGGTACAGTTATAGCAACAGTAAGTAATGGCGCCTTGACTGGCGGCGGATCTACCGCAACTACCACGGCAACACTTGTTTCTGGTGCTTATGTAATATACGCGATACTAACGCCATTGCCAGCGGATGCTAGTTGTCGTCCATCTGCTTCGGCATCGGGTACAGTAGGTGCTCCACCAACTGCTGCGATTGCCGTTTCCGAAACATCGGGTACAACACCAAATGACGGTATTATTTGTTCAGGAGCATCAGCGAGCCTAACTGCGAGTGGTGGTTCTACTTATGCATGGAGTACAAATGCTACAACCGCATCAATTTCAGTAACAACAGCAGGTACTTATACTGTAATCGTAACAAGTGCTGCGGGTTGTACATCTATAGCA
>JAAFHO010000707.1 GCA_013297575.1 Chitinophagales bacterium | reverse complement strand
GCAAAGCCGTACTAGAACTCAATAAATCAATCACTTGAATACTCGCGCCTACAATGGATGGCGCCAATGTATTGGAAAACAAATAAGGACGCGAACGTTGGCGCAACATATCCACAATTTCTTTCCTTGCCGATGTAAAACCGCCTAATGCTCCCCCAAGTGCTTTACCCAAAGTGCCAGTAATGATATCCACGCGTCCCATTACATTGCGGTATTCGTGCGTACCGCGACCAGTTTGGCCTAAAAAGCCAGAAGCATGGCATTCATCGATCCCCACCATGGCTTCGTATTGATCGGCTAAATCGCATATTTTATCCAGTCGTGCGATGGTACCATCCATCGAGAATGCGCCATCTGTGAAGATTAGAATCCTGCGTGCGCCACCTGTTCGCGCTTCTTTAAGGCAATCCTCCAGCGCGTTCATATCGTTGTGTTTGTACCTAAATCTACGTGCTTTACACAACCGAATACCATCAATAATAGAAGCATGATTCAGTTCGTCACTGATGATGGCATCTTGCTCGCCCAACAATGGCTCGAACAAACCGCCATTGGCATCAAAAGCCGCAGCGTAGAGAATGGTATCTTCTGTGCCTAAAAACTCGGAAATTTTGCGCTCCAGGGTTTTGTGCAAATCTTGGGTGCCGCAAATAAATCGTACCGACGACATACCATACCCATGCGAACGAATCGCCTCGATAGATGCTTCTATCACGGCAGGATGACTAGAAAGTCCTAAATAGTTATTGGCGCAAAAATTTAACACCTGCTTTTGCTCCGTCGTATCAATTACCGGCCCCTGTTGGGAGGTAATAATACGTTCTTCTTTGTATAAACCTGCTGAGCGGATATCATCCAACTCTTTTTGTAACTCTTTTTGTACGTTTTGATACATAATTTGACTGAATTTGTGATGGCTAGGTGCAAATGTCATTAACTTTTCAAAAATATTGGAAAAAAAATAATTGAAAAGGGAAAAACAGGTACTTTTGCGGCCTAATTTTGGAATATCTATCAATAAATTCATAAAAAAATGGCAAAAAAACGTATCGCTATCAACGGCTTTGGCCGCATTGGACGCTTAACATTCCGTAACTTGGTGAAAGATCCAAACGTAGAAGTTGTAGCAATAAATGACCTTACTGACAATGCAACACTTGCACACCTCCTCAAATATGATACCATGCACGGTAAATTTGAAGGAACTGTAACCTCAACAGAAGATTCAATTATCGTTAATGGTAACAAAATTGCTGCCCTAGCAGTACGCAACCCTGCCGATTTGCCTTGGGCTGATTTGGGCGTTGACGTAGTTTTGGAATGCACCGGTATTTTCTTGGATAAAGCATCAGCGGGTTTACACTTACAGGCTGGCGCAAAACGCGTGGTACTTTCTGCACCACCAAAAACGGACGACGTGCCTACTTTTGTCATTGGTGCCAACCACCAAGATATTAAAGACACGGATTTGATCTTGTCGAATGCTTCTTGTACAACCAACTGCCTTGTTCCTATGATTATGACTTTGGACAAAGCATTTGGCGTAGAGCAGTTTTTTATGAATACGATCCATGCTTATACTGCAGATCAGAATTTGCAGGACGGCCCTCACAAGGATCTCCGTCGTGCACGTGCGGCAGCGCAAAACATCGTGCCTACCGGTACAGGAGCAGCAAAAGCCGTTGTATTGGTAGCACCACACTTGAAAGGTAAAATTGCAGCACACTCTATGCGCATACCGGTTGCAACTGGTTCTGTAACCGATGTTGTTGCTATGATTCGCCAAACTGCAACGGTAGAAGAAATCAATGCAGCATTCAAAGCCGCAGCAGATACACACCTTCAAGGTATTTTGGAATACAATACCGACGAAATCGTTTCTAGCGATATCGTTCGCAATACCCACTCTTGCGTTTTTGACGCTCCACTAACTCAGGTAAACGGCAACACTTGCCGTATTGTGGGTTGGTACGATAACGAAGCAGGTTATTCTGCACGTTTGGCACAATTGGCGGCAATGGTTTAGTTTTGCTTGGTGGGGCTGTTTCGCCCCTAATTTAACATTAAACGTTTAACATTAAGCATTTAACATTTTTAAATAATTAATTTTAAATTTTAATTTTAAATGTTAAACGTTTAATTTTCAATGTTAAATTAGGGGTGAAACAGGCTCATCTATCAAAAACGATTACGCTCATATCTAAAAAAAAATATGAAATTAAATTTTAAAGATCAAAAAGCATTGGTGCGGGTTGACTTCAACGTGCCATTGGACAAGCAGTACAACATCACCGATGATACGCGTATCCGCGAGGCATTACCTACGATACAACATATTTTGGAGCAAGGTGGATCTGCTATTTTGATGTCGCACTTAGGGCGGCCGTTGGATAAGCTCAATGCAGATGGAAGCATCAATAAAGAGAAGTTCACCTTGAACCACTTGGTGAAATACTTGAAAAAGAAATTAAAAACCAAGGTACATTTTGCGGACGATTGTGTAGGCAAAAGTGCTGTAAAAAAAGCAGCCGCTTTAAAACCAGGTGAAGTGCTGTTGTTGGAAAACACGCGTTTTCATCCCGAGGAAGAAAAAGGCGACGAAGCATTTGCAAAGAAACTTGCGGCATTGGGTACTATTTATGTCAATGACGCTTTTGGTACCGCGCACCGCGCACACGCCAGCACAACGGTAGTTGCGCATTATTTTGACAAAGATCATAAGTGCTTTGGCATGTTGATGGATCGCGAAATTGAAAATGCGAGCCGTGCGATGAAAAATCCAGCCAAACCAGTAACTTGTGTAACTGGAGGTTCTAAGGTAAGCGACAAGATCATGCTCCTCGAAAAATTCCTCGATTATGCTGACAATATTTTGATCGGTGGTGCAATGGCTTACACCTTCTTTTTGGCTAAAAAAGGAGCTGTAGGTAATTCATTGGTAGAAACCGACAAGTTGAAAACAGCGGTGGAATTCCTTAAAAAGGCAAAGATCGCTGGCGTAAAAGTAGTATTGCCTAAAGATTCCATTTGCGCCGACAAATTTGCGGCAGATGCAGCGACTCAGATTACCAATAGCAACCAAATCCCCAATAATTGGATGGGTTTGGATATTGGCCCTGCGGCTGCACGCCAATTTGCGGGTATTATCCGCAAGAGCCAAACCATTATTTGGAATGGGC
>JAAFHO010000706.1 GCA_013297575.1 Chitinophagales bacterium | reverse complement strand
GTTGAAAGCCCCGCTTATGTGCTATATCAGCAGCCCTGCGCAGGTGGATACGTGCTGATTCCGGCTGCCCTTTCCGCATCATATCCGTGCCGATACCCGATAAAATATCCACCAACAGATAGTCATTTTTTGTTTGCTCGGCATAAGGCAGGATACTTTGGTATAACCTTAACGAACTGTCTATACGCATTTTGAGCATATAAGTATTGGCTTGCCGCTCTATGGCACGTACCCTACCCGACTCAAAACCTAAGGATTCTGCCAGTATCTGGGCCTGTTTTGCACTGTTAAGTGCTTCTTCATGGTTCTTTTTTGACAGTGCTTTGCCGAGATAGGCATCGGAGAGCGCGATCAGTAATTTAACCTTATTGGTATCAGGTTGGGCGGTATGTAGTATTCGTTGCAGTGAATCTACACGATGGCTTTGTGCCTGGCTGCGTATTGAAGCCAATAGTATAAATAGCAGTAGGAACTGCAATTTGAGTATATGTGTATTTTTCAAGATAAAAAACTTTGACTGCAAGGTACAGTCCTTGAATAAGTCTCTTTTACTTTTTTAAAAAATAGTGAAAAAATAACGGCAAACGGGGTTTCAGCGCTCTTTATGGAATGATATATCCGAATGGGCGGTTGTAATATTGCACATTCCGGCATCCACCAAAAAGATACCACGCAACCAAAAGCCTGCCGTCAATTTCACCATTTACCAGTCATTTTTCGCCGCTCGTTAGAAACGGCTTGGCACTACGACCTGCTAGCCTGCACCTTGCCTTAAAATTAATTGACAACCCCAAATTTATTAAATTCTTTCATTATGAACGCTTTTAAAAAGGCCCCGAACTTAACCAGCATTTCCCGTTACATCCTGCATACAGGATTCATATTGTTGACATTTAGCATGGCAACACCCTTCGCAGCAGGGCAATCTATTATTGGCTCCGAATCAAATAAAAGATTGATTAACAATCAATTGCACGAGTGTTCAGTAGGCGAAATGTGTGCCGTCAGCAGGACTACTACAGTTATACTGGTAAAAGCCATACAAGAACAGAGGGCATTCATCGAACAATTGCGAGCGCAAAATATATTAATTGAAAAAAGAATTTAAACACTTTAAAATAAATAAAAAATCATCTAAATAATTCATCATCATTTTTTTTTTAACAATGAAAAATACCTTTTTAACACTTTTATTACTCGCGTTGAGCCTTTGCTCCGCAACCGCCCAAAAGATCTCTGATGCCGATCAAAAAGGCATTGACGAGATGTACGCCTTACTGACTACAGCATTTGAAAAATCAGATGCAAAGCTGCTTGAACCTGTACTTGCCGAGAATGTAGAACAGATTATCCCAACGGGTGAAATTGTGCGGGGCCGCAGCAACGTAATCGCCGGTATGGGCGGGTATATGGCGTTTCTCAAAACACAACCTAAGCCCGATCGTGTAGTGCCAAAACTCACTGCACAGCAATACCGCTACCTGGCCACTGACCTTATTCTGACCACCTATCAGGATGAAACAGCACGATACTTCGGCGATAAAGTGGAAAAAGAAAATATGACCACTTCTGTTTTGATGCGCAAAGTAAATAACAAATGGGTGGCCGAACTCATCACGCTCACCCCTATGGGAACGATGCCTGCTGGCGGTAAGTAGTTAATATAACGTGAGTTCTGGATTATCATGTGATGTAAAATTTGCATAATTAACTGATTATTAGTTAGTTGTTGTGCTAAATTTTACATCACATGGTATTATTTTTTTAATAATAAAAATTATATCTAAGATGAAAAAGTTAATAACCACACTCCTCTTTTCGGCTTTTAGCCTCCTTGCTTTTGCACAAAGCACATTTACTGAAAAAATGTTTAACGACATGATGGGACGGTATCAAAAAGAGACCACTCTCTTCCTGAAAACGGAAACATCGCCCAACTTTATTTTTCTCGGTTCAGATGGCCAAACCATGAATTATGAACAATTTTTGGCTTTTGTTCAAGGTGGTACATTCATCACCAATGAATTTACGAACTTAAAAATCCGACAATTTGACAATACTGCTATTGTAACCGGTATTTGGTCGCACAGCCACCAGTTGAAACACGATAATAGTATTGTATCGTATAAAGAATCGGTTACAGAGACTTTTGCCCAACAAAATGGCAAATGGTTGTTAGTGTCACATCAAGGCACGGTGGCACCAACCGTAAAAGCCGATGAAGAAGCAGCGATAAAAGCCGTCATCGAAAAAGAAACGGCTACTTGGCGAGCAGGTGACATCAAAGACCACGCTGATTGTTGGCAACCGCAGCCATATAGCCGCATTTTGATCGCTATGACTGATGGTTCAACACTGGATGTAGCCGCTGCATTTATGCTCAACCCAACGCCCGGTATTATGGGTAACGGCGGTGTTTCTGTCAATACCAACTACCGCATCAGCATCAATGGTAACACCGCTTGGTCAAGCCACGACCAAGAAACAACTGAAAAAGATGGGACAAAATCGAATACCCTCGAAATACGGATGTTAGAAAAAATCAATGGTGCATGGAAGATTGTTGGCGAGTCCGTTCATCAGGTAAAATCAAAATAATGTGGAGGGAAAAACGCAACTCAAATCAGGTTTATTTATTATAATAATAGGTATTTGTCTGTATTCATTGCATTATTTGATTAACTATAATGTTCAATCGCTTAAAAATGAAGACCTTGCGACTATTAATGGTACAGTCAACACAATAAAAAAAGAACGTTATGATAGGTCTTTTTTATATTATATTACCTTAAAAGAATATCCAAACACGCTTTTTCGGGTAGATTTTGAGTATCAGGGGGTTGTGGAAAACAGGCTTGAGACAATGCCAATAGATTCTTCTACCCATTTGAATATTAGTATCTCGAAAGACATTTATGATTTGAAAATTGCGAACCCCCCAAAACGAGATCGACGAATTTTTAATGGAGATTTGCCATATTTCGAAGTTTGCGCATTGGTTAATCCAAGCAATAATTTTGTTTACCTTAGTCTGGATGAATATAAAACGCATTATGGCACTTTTTTCGGTGGGTTTAGTAATATGGCAGGTTTTTTGGTAATACTTGTAGGTATTTTTCAAATACTCAAATTTGTTTTTTTTTGGTTAAGAAGAGTGATCGGGTGATTTTAAATCCCCTCTCT
>JAAFHO010000705.1 GCA_013297575.1 Chitinophagales bacterium | reverse complement strand
TACTGGGTTGGGAAATACACGCATTCCATTCCGCAACAAATTTTGTTCATTTGATGAAGATGCACTAGATTCATTCAATACCAATGTCGTAAATGCCGCACCATCGCCGCCAGTACCATTGTTGCCGTTCACAGCATTGCCGGAAGCATATACCGTAATCATACCTGTTCCTGCTACGGGCGATTTCCAGCGCACATTAAAAGTGTCTTTTGGCGATGTATTGGAATGTTCGGCATAAGTACGGCCATTTTGGATCGTCGCAATTTTGTAATTATTGGCAGTTGCTCCACCAAAATCGCTCATGCCTTTTACATCGGTATTGTTGCTGTTTTTTAAAGGGATCATTTGAAAACCATATCCTTGAATGGTAGTGCCTGTTCCATTTACCTTTACACGAAGTATATAATCGGTATTAGGCACATAAGACGTTACTGTATCGCCATCTGTTTCCAGTAGGGTTACACCCATAGTTGCTGTAATAGGGCCTGCGTTATGGCAATTGACACAAGTTTTTAGCGTTCCATTGGCATTGGTTTCGTCACCGGGTGCACCCGTATTGCCTTTTCCTTGGCTCGCGGCGCGACCATTTTTGTTACCTAATAATGCTAAAGTCAAAAAAACTCCAAAAAAGAGCATAGAAAAGTTACGAATATTCATCATTAATGAAAATGTTTGTATGTAAAAAAGTAAACGAAATGAAGTAGAGATTATGTGATTTTATTTTTGTATAAGCCGGAATTAGAGATTTTTATTCCCAGCAATGCGCTTTTTGCAGACATAATGGGGTAATTACGGCGAAAAAAGGAAAGAAGATGGGGGGAGGGGTTCCGGCCTCAAAAATAAAGTTACATAATCTCTATACATATAGACATGGATTAAGGTGTAAAGTTGAAACAGGAATGTTAAATAAAATGGCTTTTCAACGAAATGATAAATATAGTCATAATAATTTAGGAAAAAACTGACAAAATGGTATTAAAAATTAGATTTTCTGCCATATTTGCGGTTAAAATGGAGTTGGATAGGAATTTGCTCATTCTTAGTTGGTGATCGAAATATCGGTTACCGATCATAACTTAAAACTATTTAGAAAGTGACATACGATAATTTCACCATCAAGGCCCAAGAGGCCATTCTGCAAGCGCAACAACTGGCAGCCAGCTACGAGCAGCAAAGTGTCGATACAGGACACTTGTTGAAAGGTATGATCGGTTTGCAAGATACCGGCGTAGATTTTCTCCTCAAAAAGGCAGGGGTAAACATGCCTAGTTTGGAAGAAGCTTTGCAAAAAATCATTTGGGAAACACCTAAAGTACAAGGTGCCGACAAACAATACCTCACCAATGAGGCCAATAAAGCCATTGCTTCAGCCAAATCATTGCTCAAAGAATACGGCGACGAATATATTTCGGTCGAACTCATGTTACTGGGTTTGTCCAAAGGCAATGATAAAGCCGCCAGGCTACTACGAGAAATGGGTGCTACCTACGAGGTGCTTTCCACAGCCGTAAAAGAACTCAGAAAAGGCCGAAAAGTAACCGAGCAAACGACCGAACTCGTCTTTAATGCCCTTCAAAAATATGCTATTAACCTCACCGAACTGGCCGAAAACGGTAAACTCGATCCAGTAATTGGCCGCGACGAGGAAATGCGCCGCGTGCTGCATATTTTAAGTAGAAGGAAAAAGAACAATCCAGTTATTATCGGCGATCCGGGTGTTGGTAAAACGGCCATTGTAGAAGGGATTGCGCACCGTATTGCAAAATCGGATGTACCCGAAAACCTGCAATCCAAGAAAATTTTCTCTTTGGATATGGCTGCTTTGATCGCCGGAGCAAAATATAAAGGCGAATTTGAAGAACGCCTTAAAGCCGTTATCAAAGAGGTGATTGATGCCAATGAACAGGTCATTCTTTTTATTGATGAGATTCATACGCTCGTGGGCGCGGGCGGCGGACAAGGCGCGATGGATGCGGCTAATATACTCAAACCTGCCCTTGCTCGCGGCGAATTGCGCACTATCGGTGCCACCACGCTGGATGAATACCAAAAATATTTTGAATCGGATAAAGCACTCGAACGCCGTTTCCAATCGGTTATGGTGGATGAGCCTTCGGTAGAAGATACGATTTCGATTCTACGTGGTATCCGCGAAAAATACGAAAATTACCACAAAGTACAGATCCTAGACGAGGCACTCATTAGCGCGGCACAACTATCGCACCGGTATATTTCCGAACGAAAATTACCAGACAAAGCCATTGATCTCATTGACGAGGCTGCTGCAAAACTCCGCCTCGAACTAGATTCTGTGCCAGAAGATGTGGATAAAATGGAGCGCCAATTGCGCCAATTGGAAATTGAACGGGAAGCCATCAAACGCGAAAAAGATGAGAAGAAATTGGATAATTTGAACAAAGAAATATCCAATTTACAAGAAAAACTCGATGGATTAAAAGCAACTTGGCAATCGGAAAAAGAAATTGTAGAAGCCATCCAAAATTGTAAGCAAAAACTGGAGGACTTACAAATCCGGTACACGCGTATGGAACGCGAGGGCAATTTTGAAGAGGCATCCAAGATCAAATTCAACGATATACCTGCGCAAGAAGCCATGCTAAAGGCAGCGGAGGAAAAATTGGCAACCCTTGCTCCCGAAAATCGGATGACCACCCAAATTGTCACTTCCAATGATATTGCCGAGGTAGTAGCGCGCTGGACGGGTATCCCTGTATCCAAAATGATGCAGGGCGAACGCGAACGTTTGCTACACCTAGAAGCGGAAATACATAAGCGGGTGATTGGTCAGGACGAAGCCGTACAGTTTGTCTCCGATGCTATTCGGCGCAACCGCGCGGGTTTGAGCGATCCCAATAAACCAATTGGCTCTTTTATTTTCTGTGGCCCCACAGGCGTTGGTAAAACAGAATTAGCCAAGGCGCTTGCCGATGTATTGTTCGACGATGAAAAGGCGATTACCCGGATTGATATGTCGGAATACATGGAAAAACACGCCGTGAGCCGATTGGTGGGTGCGCCTCCGGGTTATGTGGGCTATGATGAAGGTGGACAATTGACGGAAGCAGTGCGCCGCAGACCATATTCGTTGGTATTGCTGGATGAAATCGAAAAAGCGCATCCAGATGTGTATAATATTTTGCTACAGGTATTGGACGATGGCCGTTTGAC
>JAAFHO010000704.1 GCA_013297575.1 Chitinophagales bacterium | reverse complement strand
ATTCGCTCCATGATTTGGGTCGTAAAACGATTAAAGAATTCCAACACTTTAAAGGAATTGGAGAGGCAAAATCCATTACCATCGCTGCGGCACTAGAAATTGGCCGCCGCCGTCAAATGTCGGATATGCGCCAACGCCCGCGTGTTACCTGCTCGCGCGATGGGTATAATGTGATTGCGCCGATGCTGACCGATCTTTACCACGAAGAATTTTGGGTACTGCTACTCAACCAAAACAATGAAGTACTCGACCGTCGTTTGATCAGTTCAGGCGGTATGGCCGCTACTATTGTTGATATGCGGGTATTTTTTCGGGCGGCCATTGAAGGCAAAGCGGTAGGCGTTATCGCAGTACATAACCATCCATCGGGCAGCCTAAAACCCAGTCAGGCAGATATTTCACTCACCCAGAAATTGGTGCAAGCAGGTAAAATTGTTGAAATTCCGGTATTAGATCATTTGATTGTTTCCGAAAAAGGATATTTCAGTTTTGCTGATGAAGGATTGCTTTAAGCAGTTGCTTCATATTTTGACCAAATAAAATATCAAAAAAGCCTTGATAGAGTGTCGGCGTGACGCTCGCAAACTTAAGCGAATCCTGACCCTGATAGGGGTCAAACTTGAATAAACCCGAATGCAATTCGGGGATCAAGGGGGCAGGGGGTAACCATGGAAGGGTTGAACTTAATGAAACGCGCATAATACATTGACGTTCAACCACTCTGTGGTTATTAAAACACTGCCACACACCACGACCCCGAATTTCATTCAGGGCTATTCATGTTCAACCACTCTGTGGTTGGTATATCGCTAAGTTGAGGACATTAGACTCGCAGTCACGCTCAAATGATGAGTTTATCTTTATTCAACATAGGTACTTTAAAAACGAACCTCCTCTTTACACCATTATCGTTTTACCTCCACTTCGTACCCATCGTTGTCACCCATTGGTTTACCATTGAGGGACCTGTACAGATTCAGGTATTTTTCGTGGATCTCATTCGACTGCTTTTTACCATTTACTTTAAACTTCTTTTTGCTCAGTGCATAAGAGAACTCCTTAGTATCGGTGACCAATCCATCTTTTTTCAAGGCTTCTAAAAAAGCACTACTCAAGTCGTCTTCGGCCACTGCATTCACTATTGATTCGCGTGATAGAGAGCTGGATCTGGTCATACTAGACCGCACCCTATCCATTTTAGCCTCAGTTTTTGCTTGATATTCAGCCATTTCAGTGTCATTTATGAGCATCTCGGCATCATGTTTACGCATATCAGACTCGTGTTGGCGCATTTCAGCATCGTGCTTACGCATTTGGTCTTCATGGGCGCGCATTTGGTCTTCAAATACCCGAGCCTGATCTGACTGCATTGCTGGAAAGTTTTCTCGATCACTATTAAAATAAGTGTATCCATTGCCGTCTGTCCTGATATTGACCGATTCGCCTTCACCTACTTCTTTACCATTGATCGTTACTTTACCATTTTTAATGCTGATTTCGGTCGTTTCGTCCCCATCCAAACGAATCACTGTATTGTCTTTATCCGCTTTGTCCACATATACTTTGTTGGATGCCTTGTTAAAATTATAGTATCCGATGGCGGGTACTGGCGGCACAGGTGGTACTGGTGCTACCGCCGGAAAATTATATTCGTATAAATCCGCTCTTGCAGGGGGTGCTGGGGGTGCTGGGGGGGTCGGGGGGTATTCCGATAATAATCGATCTAATAACTCCTCGTGTTGCTCATAATCTGCCTTTGGTATATCTTTACCATCAATAGAAAGACGAGTAATGATACCCTTTCGGACTTCAATCTCAACTTTTTGTTTGCCATCGTCTTCTGAAATTCGTTGTACAGATTTTGATTTTCGGGGAATAATAGAATCAGTGGGCATTTGCTCAGACTCGTTTAGGTCGAAACCTGTAAACCAACCTGTGGCTGCGGCACTAATATCGGGGATAGGGGCGGCTTTTAAGCCCCAAAGTGTTAATGTAGCCACTAATAGGCCACTAATGAGCATTCGTTCCATAAGCATAGACTTTTGTTGTGATGATTGTAATAATATAATTTGAACTCGTTCCAAGAGATAGGCGCGGCGCTGAAACCATCGGCTAGGGTTACCAGTGGCTGCCAAGGCCAGCGCGGGTGTGGCGTGGGAGGATTGGGCATATTCTTGTACCCGTAAAAGTGCACGTGCATAAGCAATTCGATTATGGGGCATCAACGATACTGCTAGTTCGTCGCTACAGCGTTCTCTTTCGTGCCGAATAACAGTCGAAAGCCACCATACTACTGGATGAAAATAAAATAGTGCTTCTACTATTGTTTGCACCAATTGCATCAACCAATCACGGCGGGCAATATGCGCCATTTCGTGCAAAACGATCGCCTCTACTTCAGCGGGATTTAATTGATTCAGTAGGGCGATTGGTAAAAGGACAACTGGTTTGAAATAACCAAATGTAACAGGTGAACGCAATACGGTTGTGCGTAAAATAGAGACCTGTTGACGTATGCCTAAGCCGTCCGATAATTCGTTGAGGTATTTCCAAGTATCGTTCAATACAATTGCCTGCCTTTTGAGGTATTGCAAATACCACAAACCACCCAGCATGCGCACCAAAAGCAATAAAAAACCGCTCAACCATATAAATACAAAGGTTGCTTTATGCAGGTCAAACCAATCCAACGTATTTTGCCAAAAGCCCGTTGGTGTAGTCGTTTTATCATTAATTACGGTTATCTGCGCTACTGTATTCAAATCGTTGAGCAAAACTGTAGCAGTATGGCCTTCTGCCTGAAACAGCGGTAAATACCAGCAAAAAGTAGCAATTCCCGCGACTAAAATACTTAACAGGGCGCTATATGCTGCCATATAACGCTGTTGCGGATTAGGAAATCTGGGGAGAAAGAAGGATAGCAAAAGCCCAATAATGGCTACTTGCCAAAGACTATGTGCCAATACCCAGCCTAGGGCATCCACAACGACATCCGAAAGTAAATAATTCATAGCTTAATCTTTTTTAGTTTGATATTTGATTCCGCTCTACCCTTTCCGCTCCATTTCGGCAATTAGCGCCTTTATTTTATCCAATTCATCCTGACTAGCACTGTGATCGCCCAAGGCCTGTAGCACCATATCCATAGCAGCACCACGGAAAGTGGCATCCACAAAATTTTGGAGCAGTA
>JAAFHO010000714.1:2256-3146 GCA_013297575.1 Chitinophagales bacterium | reverse complement strand
CAATCTCAATTGGTAAGCACCTTCATCAAGGGTTGTAAAATTAACATTACCCGCCAATGCTTTAAATTTTACATTCGCGATCTTAGGTTCGTTGTTGTCCCAAATACAATTTGAGTTTTGGTCATCAAAAGCAAAACCAGATAGTGCATTTGCATTTTCTTCGGTGATGGAAATAAATTGATTTACCGTAAAGTTGCTCATCTTTTGGATATAACCTGATGGCCATTTTATTTCTACACTGTCGATACTCGTCGCCTCACCAACACCAAAATGTTGGCGGATACTGCTTTGGCTACCCAAGCCTTGTACGGGTAATACCTGTCTCATTTGCCAATATCCATTTGCTTTTAGGCGTATAGTGGCACCTATTGCAGATTTGTTACTGCTAGTGGCGACTAATCGGATATTTAGAAATTTATTGGTATTGGCTGATTGGTTACAGAATAATTTGTTGGGTTGACCGCTGTGGGTAGAAATATAAGCGTCCAATTTACCATTCTTGTTATAGTCGGCTACTGCGATCCCCATTGCGTTGCCAAAATCGGCGGTAATGATCTCATCGTATTTTTTGGAGAATCCGTTCACTCCATTATTGATATAATAGAATTTCATGCCTTTATCATTACTGATTAAAAGATCAAGATCGCCGTCATTATCATTATCCATCCATGCCGCGCTGTGGCTATTGCCCGCTTCCTTTGTTATGATGGTATTGGTTATTTTGGCAAAGGTGCCATTCCCATTGTTTTTGTAGAGTAAATTATCTTGATTAGACGCATTCAGAACAACCAAATCCATCCAACCATCATTGTTATAATCACCCCATGCTGCGCCAACACTGTTGGTTGCATCCGTAACAATTGGATCGTTAGTGATCTTTTCGAATTTAC
>JAAFHO010000714.1:0-2246 GCA_013297575.1 Chitinophagales bacterium | reverse complement strand
AACGATTGCTTTCCAAGGCCATTGGCGAGTCATACATCCTAGTAAATGTGCCATTTTTATTGTTTTTATATACATGGTGAAATTTTGTTTCAAAGAAATTGGTCACCACCAAGTCTAAATAACCGTCGTTGTCCATATCAAACCAAGCCGCACCGTGAAAATACTGCGGATCGGTATCAATACCACTATTCACTACCTCGGTAAAGTTACCGTTGGTGTTTTTATACAATTTGGAAGATGTACCAGTAGCATTCACTACAAAAACATCGATATTGCCATCGTTATTAAAATCGCCCCATGCTGATGACACTGTTTTTTCTGCCGTATTTACTAATGGTCCATTGGTGATTTTTGTAAAACTTCCATTCCCATTGTTTTTGTACAATTGATTGTTATTCAATTGGTTACGGTCTGTAACAAATAAATCTTCCCAGCCATCATTGTTATAATCGATCCAAGCACTGCTCCAACTGTCTGTTAGTGATTCTGTGATTTCGCCCGTTACACAAGCAGAATAGATCACCTGTGAAAGATTACTAGATTGGTCTTGTATGCCTTCCGTTATTGTGGATTGATGTATTTGGTCATCCACGGTACCAGTTACCGTAGATTCGACGGTGATTACCGTATTATTTGGAATAGCATCGCCATCATTGAACGAAGGTGTGATGACCATATTGGTCGTTATCGTAATTTGCTGATTGGGCGCGATGTTGGGAATATTATTATACGTGACGGTTGAACCTGTTGTTTTTATCTCAATTAGGCCGTTAACTGTTGAGTTGCCAATCACCACTTGGGAGGATAGTGGTACAGCACCAGAGCCAATGGACACTACTATATTGGGATTGGCGGTAATGCTGGAGCCATTTGTAAGTACAGACTCAAATTTAATGGTATCGCCAGGTATCGCAATGTTTTTTGTTGCGCTACCTACTTGTGAGAACGCCGAGGGCAACGAAGATCCAAAATACATCATCCAGTTATCATTGGTATTGGCATTCATAACTGAAATGTTATTATTGGCCTCTATGAGTACATACGGCCTTTCTGGACCTGAATCGGGGTTGCCATTGCCATTGTAGATACTTTTCCATTCGTCCAAACTAAAAAACGCATCAGCATATCTATTCGGTTCAATATTATAGGTACGATTGATGACTGCGCCATTTGTCTTAGCATCCTTAATGGTTACGGTTGTGGCTTTAGTGCCCGCATAGAGGTAGCAGTGTGCAAAGTTTCCTCCGAAAAAATTACCTGTAAAAGGGTTTATAACCGTATTTTGTTTGCCAGGAGGCAATAAATAAACTAAAAATTCTTTTCCGGCATCGGAACCTGTTTCAGAAGATACCATTGAGGCCATATCGGAGGTGCCAGGGCTACCAGTTTCCATCCAATTGCATTCAAAAACTGACACGGTTTTGCCTGGTGTGCACGAGATTCTAAATACGGTTGGGTACGTAGCATTATTATTTTTTTTGCCCACCCACTCTGCTGGTTTTAACCGATCGAGTGTCCAGTTATTCATTACCACCCATGTTCCATTATCGTACCGCTCTAGTTTGACAGCGTTGGCATTGTCCCAAGATCCAATTCTGATTTCTTGTTCACCATTGGCTTGATAGGGCACTGCAAAATAGAACATATCGCCGCTCGAACTTCCGTTAGAGGAAGGTACATATCCGCCGCCATCTCTGGCATTCGTCCATAATGCGCCATACTGGACGCTCACCGGTTTGTTGGCTTCAATCATATATGTTTCTCCTGTTTCCATCACATCCCGACCATCCTGAAAGAAATGAATAATATCTTGTCCTACGTTGAGTGTACGCTGTTTTACAATCGTTTTATTCTTGAGGTCAATATTGGTATATCCCGTTTGCTGCGTGGAAGATGCAGATATTTTGGAGATCGTGATGGTTGTATTATCCTCGTATGCAAATACGTTCAAGTCTCTTTTTGAACTGGAAATTTTAGGTGCATAAATGATGAATTTTTCACCGAGTGAAGTTTTGTTTACACTCGGAACAAAATCGTGTTGCCAGTCGCTATCAGTGGACATGGATGCAAAGACCAATTTACTGCTATTAATGATAAAATAGTCGCCGTCGCGCTTGAGCGTACCACCCGAGGCGTATTGAGCGTCATCATTAATACCATTGTCCTTAATATAAAGAATATAAGATTGGCCAGCAGAGAGGGTGCCAGAAAAAGAGTCATCAGCATCCCCATCCATCCCATCATCA